>CACYCD010000111.1 GCA_902772755.1 uncultured Ruminococcus sp. | reverse complement strand
TCCCGATGTGCTTGACAGGGCGAAGGCACTCATAGATGTCGGCGTTGATGTGCTTGTGCTTGATTCCGCACACGGTCACAACAGCAATATCATTCGCTCGGTAGCCAAGGTAAAATCAGCCTTTCCCGAGGTTCAGCTCATAGCAGGAAATGTGGCTACTGCAGAGGCTACCAAAGCTCTCATAGAAGCAGGTGCAGATGCCGTCAAGGTAGGCATTGGACCCGGTTCCATCTGCACAACAAGAGTTGTTGCAGGCATAGGTGTTCCGCAGGTTACAGCTATTTATGACGCAGCCTGTGAAGCCGCCAAGTACGGCGTGCCGATCATCGCAGACGGCGGAATAAAATACAGCGGAGATATCGTCAAGGCTCTTGCTGCCGGTGGTTCGGTCGTTATGGTCGGTTCTCTGGTAGCAGGCTGTAAGGAATCTCCCGGAGAAACAGAGATATATCAGGGCAGACAGTTCAAGGTCTATCGTGGTATGGGTTCTCTCGCCGCTATGTCAAAGGGTTCATCTGACAGATACTTCCAGGGCGGAAACAGAAAGCTCGTTCCCGAGGGCGTAGAGGGTCGTGTACCCTACAAGGGACCGCTCGCCGATACGGTGTTCCAGATGATAGGCGGTATCCGTGCAGGTATGGGCTACACCGGCTGTGCAAACATCAATGAGCTGCACGAGAAGGCAGTATTCTGCAAAATCTCAGGTGCCGGCCTTAAAGAAAGCCACCCCCACGACATACAGATCACAAAGGAAGCCCCCAACTACAGCTTTAATTACTAATTATAAAGGTCTTGGAATACGGTTGTACTCCAAGACCTTAGTTTTATATTTTATTATCTGACCGCTGAAGCTCATATTCTATTATAAGCCTGACCAGATTTTTGCTTTCGTCGCAAAGCTTGCTGTATTTTGTTGCAAAAATACTTACGTCAACACGATCTCCGTTTCTATCTGCAAACAAATTTGGATCGCAAAGTGCGGATATGTTGGTGTCAAAGTATTCGGCAATTTTCATCAGCTGGTCTATAGGTACACCTTTTTTGCTTTTGAGTGAATCGGTAAGTGTAGAGGGTGATATATCCAAAAGCTCGGAAAGTCTGCGTATTGAAACGTGACTTCTTTTTAACAATGTTCTTATATTTTCCGACGTTATGCGTGCATATTTCATATTTTCCATTCCTAAATTCTCCTTTGCATTGCATTGAAACCAATACAATATTCACATACATTATTATAATATTTTTGACAAGAAATATCAATTATAGATTATAGATTTTTATACATCAAAAATAACTTTATAATTATAAACGTATAATCGAATATAATTCACACAAGTATATAAAGTTATCGTATAATATAATTGTATACAATTTAATATATGAACACAATATTAATAGAGTATACATATTATTAAAAATATCGGTAATAATTCCGTTAAAAATTTTTATAAAGGTTCGGTGTATATTTTCACACTGCACTTGTGTTTTAAACAAAAAAAGGTTATAATGATAGCAGGGTACTTAGAACTGAAATTAGGTGATAGTATGAATTTTAAGAGGATAATTTCGCTTTTGTCCGTGACGGCGATATTGTTTTTGTTTCCGCTGGGAGTGCGGGCAGAGAAGCTTACTGTTTACAACATTGAAGATGCCGATGTGAGCATTTCGCTGCCGGCTGATATGGAGGTGCTGACACGCTCCACGCCTGAAAACAGTGAGCTGTTTACAAAGCACAACACCGCCAGGGGCAATTTGTTGAGTGGCAACATCTATTTGCAGGGATTTTCGGCTGATGAAAGTCAGGTCATCACCCTCACCGTCACCGAGGATAATAACAGCAAAAATGTCTACAACTATTCCCTGCTGACGGAATCACAGCTTGAGTCTATCCGTGAAACCTACGTGCAGACGGATTCCTGCAAGGGCTGTACCGTTGAAAAATACAACAAGGTGATCTACTTTACCTCATTTGTAAACCAAAAGGACGCAGGCGGAAATATCATTTATCTGGAGCAGTCCGACACTGTGGTAAACGGCAGATATGTGCATCTTGTTTTGCAGTCACAGGACGGAGAGCTTAACAACGCTGACAAAGAGTTTATGAAGCAGGTGCTGGAGAATATCAAATTTCAGGTCAAGCCCAATCCGACTACCGACAAAAACATACTCTATCTGATTTGGGGTACTGTGGGTGTGCTTGGATTTGTGATAATCGTGATGTTCTTTTCAATGATTTTCAGAAAACGCAGAAAAAAGAAAGCACTCCAAAGGATAAACGACAGAATGTACAACAGAGATTCCAAGCACAAAAAGGAAGTTGAAAAACGCCGCCAGAACAGACATACAGCGATGGGTGCGGAGCGTCCCGATGCGTTTTTTGACGGAGTGGACGGGTTTGAAACCTCACAGAGTATGGACAAGCTTGAACGCAGACTCCTGCGTGAGGCTCACACAAGATATGATGAACAGGTAAAACAGCAGGAAAATACCGAACCTAAGCCCAAGGGCAAAAAATCAAAGAAAGCTGAGAGGTGATTGTATGAACAAGCTGATAGTGAAAAATATTCGTGTGATCTCCCCCGATGAGAACCGTGACGAGGTGGCGGATATTTACGTTAAAAACGGAAGGATCTGCGAAGCCTTTGCCGAAGATGAAACCACTACCGTTATCAACGGAGAAAAGCTCACGGCGTTCCCCGGCTTTGTTGACCTGCACGTACACCTCAGAGATCCGGGTCAGGAGCAGAAGGAGGATATCATCAGCGGAACAAATGCCGCAGCTGCAGGCGGAGTGACTACTCTGCTGTGTATGCCGAACACCTCCCCCACCATCGACAATGCAGGCGTTATTTCTTATATAAATGAAAAAGCAAAAAACTGCAAATGCAGGGTCTATATAGCCGCCTCCATAACCAAGGGACTTCAAGGCAAGGAGGCTACCGACCTCTTTGCCCTCAGAAAAGCAGGTGCGATAGGTCTGTCCGATGACGGCAGACCCGTGCTTGATGAAGAAATAATGAGAGAGGCAATGATAAAAGCTCCACAGCTCGGAATGACCGTGGTTGCCCACTGTGAGGATCTTCAGGCGGCAGGCAACGGAAAAATCAACGAGGGAAGGGTGTCACAGCTCCTCGGTATTGAGGGTATACCCTCCGCCGCAGAGGACAACGGCACAAAGAGAGAGCTGGCAATAGCTGAGAACAACAACGTCCCCGTACACATCTGCCACGTCAGCACAAGGACCTCCGTTGCTATGATACGTCAGGCAAAAAAGAGAGGTGTCAAGGTAACAGCGGAAACCGCTCCACACTATTTTACACTCACTGAGGACTGTCTTGAAAAACGTGACGCTGACTACAGAATGAATCCTCCGCTCAGGACAGAGGCTGACCGCATAGCTGTAATAGAGGGACTGGCAGATGGAACTATAGACTGCATAGCCACAGACCACGCTCCCCACACAGAGGAGGATAAGGCAGATTTTATCAAAGCACCCAACGGCTCAATAGGTATGGAAACCAGCCTTGCCGCTGCTTTGACGGAGTTGCATTATAAACAAAGGTTCAGTCTTTTGGATATAGCAAGGCTAATGAGTACAGCACCTGCCAAGATACTAAAGCTCAATGCCGGTACCTTGAAGATAGGTGCAAATGCAGACATAGCCATAGTTGACATAAACGAGGAGTGGACAGTCGATCGTGACAAGCTCCACGGCAAGAGCAAAAACACGCCGTTCAAAAATATGAAGATGCGTGGCAAAGTAAAAATGACGATACTCGGTGGCGAGATCGTCTACAATGAAATGGGGGAATAACAATGAGCAACTTGACCTACAAAGAACAGTTCATAAAATTTATGGTGGAGGGCGGTATACTCCGCTT
>CACYCD010000110.1 GCA_902772755.1 uncultured Ruminococcus sp. | reverse complement strand
GCTCGGATGCGATCTCGTTTACCGCATCTATCGCAGTGTCCATATCCGGTGCAATGAGAATACGTCCATATTCGTCCAGCGAGGCTCTGATTATGTCAGCTCTCTCCATTTGCTCGGTGAGCCTGTCTACCTCAAGAGAAACCTTGTGTGCAAACATTTTGTCCGTTGTGATAAGTATAGCCGAAGCCATTTCGTCATGTTCAGCCTGACTGAGCAGGTCAGCCGCAATAAATGTTGGATTCGCTGTTTTGTCGGCAAGTATAAGTATCTCGGACGGACCTGCGATGGAGTCGATTGATGCGTAACCGAAGATCCTCTTTTTGGCAAGTGCCACATAGATATTTCCGGGACCTACTATTTTGTCAACCTTTTTAATGGTTTGTGTGCCGTAGCCCAAAGCACCGATCGCCTGAGCACCGCCGATTTTGTAGACCTCTGTCACGCCTGCTTCCTTGGCTGCTACCAATACGGCAGGATTGACCTCTCCCTCGCTGTTGCAGGGGGTAGTCATAATGATCTCCGGAACACCTGCGACAACTGCCGGAACAATGTTCATAAGCACCGATGAAGGATATACTGCTTTACCGCCGGGAACATACACGCCCACACGCTGGAGCGGTGTGACCTTCTGACCCAAAATAGTACCGTCCTCAGTGGAATTGAACCAGCTGTTCTGCTTTTGTCTTTGGTGAAAGTCACGAATATTTACCAGGGATTTTCTGATAACGGTGATAAGCTCTTCGGAAACTTTTTTGTAAGCCTCTTCAAACTCACTTTCCTGAACCAAAAACTGTTCGGGCTGAAGCTCGATTTTTTCAAACTTATTTGTATAGTAAGTCAGAGCAAGATCACCTGTGTGTCTGACATTTTCCAGAATGTCGTCAACTACAGCCTCATACTGCAAATAGTAATTCGGACTTCTCCTGAGCATTAAGTTCGTGATATTTTTTGCTGTATTCTCATTCATCTTGAGCATTTTCATAGCAATAACCTCTTATCCTAAAATATTCTTTAATTGTACCAATAATTCGTTCATTTCTTCATCTGTGCCAATGGTTATGCGTAAATAATCGCTTATGCCGTCGGCATCAAATCGGCGTACATAGATCTTCTTTTTCTTCAACTCTTCAAATATCTGCTTTCCCGACACACTGCGGTGCTTTGCAAAAATGAAATTTGTCCTGCTATCCGGAAAGTCAAAACCAAGCTTTGACAATTCAGCTTTTGTTTTTTCTCTTGTAGAAATTATTTTTTTAAGCGTACTGTGGAAATACTTATCATCACCAAGGGACGCTACACCTGTTTTTATGGCGATCTCGGACATTGTGTATGAATTGTAGCTGAACTTCACCGAGTTTAAGGTACTTATCAGGTTTTCCGAGCCTATGCAGTAGCCGATACGCATTCCTGCCATTGAGCGGGATTTTGAAAAAGTCCTCGTCACTATCAGATTGTCATATTTTTCTACCAGCGGCAAAGCCGAACCGCCCGAAAAATCTATATAAGCCTCATCAACGATCACCAAGGTATCGGGAGAAGCAGCAACTATCGACTCTACCTGCTCAAGCGGGAGAAAAAGACCAGTTGGTGCATTGGGATTCGGAAAAATGATTCCGCCGTTCTCAATAAAATAATCTTTCGGTATTATCCTGAAATCCTCGTCCAACGGTATTTGTCTGTATGGGATCTTGTAAAGCTCCGCCCATACCTTATAAAAACCATAGCTGATTTTCGGAAAAAGTATCGGCTTTCCGCTGTTAAAAAACGACAAGAAGCACATTGCTATCACGTCATCGGAACCTACACCCACAAAAACCTGTTCCTGCTTTACATGGTGATACTCTGCAATAGCACTGGTCAGCTCAGAGGCTTCTGGACTTGGGTACTTTCTCAGCGAAAAATCCCGGTTATGCAATAACTTTGTCACCTCGGGCGAAGGCGGATAGGGATTTTCATTTGTATTCAATTTTATTATATCGGTCTCAGTGGGTTGTTCTCCCGGAACATAAGGAACGACACTTCTAATATTTTCTGACAATATCATATCTTTACTCTTTTCAAATAATATACCGATTACTATTATACTTTATTCCTTATACATAGTCAACAAAAATAATTGAGATTTTTTTACACAGCGATTTTTCTCAAAAAAATGACTGTACCGTTGAGATACAGTCATTTAAGCTATTTACTTGCTTTTACATTTTTTGACTTTTGACCATGCACCGTAGAGCTTTGAGCCTCCGGCTTTTTTGTACGCACGCACTCTAAAGTAATAGGTCTTGCCCTTCTTAGAGGAAATGATCTTGGAAACAACAGAATTTTTGCTGATGTTGGCTGTTTTTGTTCCGCTCTTGAACTTGCTGTTCATTGAGTACTGGAGTTCATAGCCTGTTGCCTGCTTATCCTTTTTCCATTTTACTGTGATCTGCTTGCTCTTGGTCGATTTTGCAGAAGAAACAGTTGCCTTTTTGGGAGTTATCTTGAAGCTCTTTGTGATTGAGCCTTCATAAGCTGTGATGCCTGTGATAACTACTGTTGCAATACCTGTCTTCTTGTTATTGTTATATTTAACCTTGTAGTCTGTACCCTTTTTAAGTGTTTTTGTACCTCTTGTAACAGTAACAGCAGGCTTGATTTCTTTGCCGGTGTAGGCATAAACAGTCTTTTTCAGCTTGACGGAAGCATTGCTAATTGAAACGGGTTCAAGCTTAGCCTTCTTATCGCCTGTGTATTTGTCTCCACAGTATTCGCAAACATACTCGGTATAACCAGCCTTAGCATAAGTGGGCTTATGCACTGTTGCGATGTAGCTGTGAGGAAGCTTGTCAACCGCAGTGTCAATGTACTCACCGCAGATAGTACACATATATCTGTCAAGACCCTCCATAGTACAGGTGGGATCTATCTCTCTGCTGTAAAGCTCAAGTGTATCTTCGTGCTTACAGAAAATCGTAAACTCAAGTGAGAGGCTACCTGTGTAGTTATCCATACCGGTAACATAAACAGTTGCTGTTCCCGGATAAGTATTGCTTGAGTAGCTGAGGTAATAATCCTTATCCTCAACCAACTCAGTACCCTTGCACTTTATAACAGGCTTGGGATAGAGCTCCTGACCGGAACACTTTTGTTCGGGAATAGTAGCAACCTCGACATCTTCACTGGTAAGCTCTTTGGGTGCTATTGTGAAATATGCTTTTGTTTCACTTGTAAACTTACCCTTACCAATTACGGTAACAGTTCCTGTTCCTACTCTTGTATTGTCGGAATAAGTAACTGTATAGTCATCGCCTTCAACAAGTGTCTTTCCTCTGTAGGTAACAACTACCTTCGGGGTATACTCTTTTGCATCGGGTGAATAAACCATACTCTCCAAAGGCTCGATAGCTGTGTTATTGAGATCGGAGCTTACGAAGAGGAGACAGCTTTCAGACTTAGAACCGGATCTTACGGTAATGATAGTCTGACCAATGCTTACGGCTCTTACCTCGCCATTGTTTTCAACTGTCGCAACGCTTGTATCGGCAGAATTCCAGAAGCAGTCAGGCTCACGTACTTCGTCATTCTTTTCATCAAAAACAGTCACGCTAAGGAAAACTGAACCTTCGCCCTGGCTGTCAACGGAAATAACCGCACTGGGCATTGCTGTTCCCTGGGCAGGCTGTTCCACACCGCCGAGTACTACAGCAGAAGTAGTGAAAACAGTCACGTAACAGCTTGTTGTCAGACCCGAGGCTGTCTTTGCCACGATCTCTGCATTGCCGTTTTCAATACCGGTAACACAGCCGTTGTTGTCAACGGTTGCGATCTCTTCATCTGAAGAAGTCCAGGATACAACAACATCATTGTGCTGATAAGGATAGTTGCCTCTGATGATAAGGTCGGGCAGCAGAGTGAATGAGCTTCCCTTGTTTACGGATTTTGAAGAGATGTATTCATCCTTCTTAGCGTCCTTCAAATAGATATAATCACAGGCTTTGAGTACTCTTACCTTAAATGACTTTGTAAGTGACGGATTTGCCTGTGAAGTGGCAGTGATGGTCACAGTACCAAGAGAAACACCGTTTACAGTGATATCCTTATTTGTTGAATCAAAGGTGACAACATCGTCCTTGTTGTCAGTGACCTTCCAGACAATGATGTCATCTGAGGTCTGACCTTCCGTATCTGTCAGCTTGCCGTCAAATTTGATAGACTGCTGTGTATAAATATCAATTGTGCTGTCAGGAACTACGTTAAAGATCTTTCCATCTTTTTCGTATGAGATATCAAGATTATCAGATGCATTCTTTGAAGAAACAGTTACATTGATCCTGTTTTCAACGCCTGAATTTTTTGCTTTTGCAATGATTCTTGTAACACCCTGCTTTACACCCGTGACAACAGCTGTCTGAGAATTTGTGAATGCTGTTGCTGTGCTTTCTACGGTAGCGATCGAGGGATCTTCAACAGACCAGATGATCTCTTCATCTGCTGTTTCGGGAGACATTGTAGCTGTCAGCTGTGTTGACACACCTATTCTTGTTGATACAGGGCTGGGACTGATGGACAGGGCAGTAGCTTTTGTAAGTACTCTTATCTTGCAGGAAGTGAACACATCATTGTTTTCGCCTCTTGCGGTAATTGTTACCTCACCCTTTGCAACAGCGGTTACAAGACCCTTTTTATCAACAGTTGCAATACTTTCATTGCTGCTTTCCCAAGTTACAACATCTGTTGCACCTGATTCAAAGCCCTCACCTGTGTAAGAGGGTGTCATTGAAAGCTTGAGCTGGAATGACTCATTTGCCTGCATTGCGGAAGGAGCGTTTTCAAACTTCATCTTCTGTGCAGGGTTTTCCTTTACAATAACAACTACCAGATACTTGGAAAGATTGTAGCAGTCATACTCAAAAGGAACATCGGTATCGGGAACATCGTCGGTATTTTCCAACTGATAGCTGGGCTGCAGTCTTTCTTTTCCGTAAGCTCTGTCAGATGTCTCTGTCTTTTTGGGCTTGATCTCAACTGTTATTGTTCCGTTTGATTTAGGTGTGAGCAAACCGTCCTCGGATATCTCAGCCTTGGGTGTGCCGGGTTTTTTGCTTGTGTCTGTGCCGTCATATCTACCGTCAAACAAAACATAGTCAACTGTATCGGTGCATCTTCCGTAGAATGACTCAAATTCTGTTCTGAGCTTATACTGATGGTTTGCAACCGTACTAACACCGCCTACATTGGGGCTGGGACCGTAACTGGAAAAGAACTTCTTCATTTCAGTATAATTGTAGAATTTATCTCTGAGGGCGATGGTTTTGTTAATTTCTACCTCTGCATCGTTCATATATACTTTGGCATTTTTTGCAGGGTCATAGACAACCACTGTAAGGCTTCTGTAAACCTCACCGCTCTCTGTGGTAAATCCCACCGTTGTTGTGCCGGGGCTCAAATGAACCACATTGCCGGAGTCATCGACATACTGAGCTACTATAACGAAAGTGGCAGAGTCATCGGTGCTGTAGGATCTGTAGAGCTTGATGTTTTCCTGTCCTGCTTCTACAATGCTGATGATGCGATCTTCTACTTTTTCGGCATCATTGCCTATCTTAACGGTCACTTGGGTCGATATAATACCGCCTGATGCATTGGAATTGTCCACATACACGATCGGATTTGATGAGATATCAACACCGTTATCGTTGTAAATGCTCATTTTAGTCGCATCATAAGGATTGGCAGCCGAAACGGAAATAACTCCCAACGGCAGTGCCGACAAGAGGATTAGAAGCGACAGAAGAGATGCCAATGACACTCTGATTGTCTTTTGCATAATTATTACCTCCTAATAAATAAAAAATAACTATTGCTATGTTAATTATATATTGATGTGATTTTTTTGTCAATAGAAATTACTGCCAACAATTTGCAATAAATCTGTCATAATTAACAAAAACCGACTCCCTGCAAAAAACAGGAGCCGGACATACATTAATGTATCTTAGCGATGACCAGATTTTCGACCTCGTCAACGGGAAGCGACAGCGAGCATGCAAGCTCACAGAATAGATTTCTTGAAGCTAGCCTCATATATTTTTCATCCATAGACGAAAGATTTTTTCCCAGCGACAAGAGTCTGTTTTTTCTCTCAATAAAAAACTTCAGCAGGCTTACCAGGCGTTCGGGAGAACATTCCTTGATGCACTTGCGGTACTCCTCGTCCCTGAACCGCTCAACGGGTATTTTCAGCGTATCGATCTCTTCAATGCTGTTGATAAGCGACTTTGCCTCATCGGTAGACATCGGATATCTCATGCTTTTATCCGTGTCGGTGGGAACATAAAACACATCGCCCGTGTGGATCAGGTCATGCATTATGTAATAATCCTTGCGAACCTTTGAATACGGAATCCTCATACGCTCAATTCTGTCAATAACGCAGGTGATACCGTTGCTGTTTACTACTTTTTCATCAACCTTAAACATACGAAACACCTCTTATCAAGCAATAGAAAATTGCAGAAATACCATAAAAACATCATCAAAACAGTTAGCGATTATGAAAAATCAACAACCCTGTCCACCTATAAAAATGAAGGAGCTTGTCCCAAAACCTGCATAATGTTCTTTGCCGGTGGATAAATAATGTCTATATCAAATATCCGTAAAATGTTTATATCTCAATTATTCACATTTTATCGACATATTTGACACAGTACCAAAACCTACCTACATTCTATCTAT
>CACYCD010000109.1 GCA_902772755.1 uncultured Ruminococcus sp. | reverse complement strand
CTGTTCGGTCAGAGTCCTCTATACATTTTCTCAATTTATGTAAGAGAAATGACCGATAATTGGGATTTTTGGTAATTGACATCCTATATATAAGGATATATAATACAATTATGTTTATTTGTTGAAAGGAAGAAGTATTATGAACATTATGAAAAAATTTGTTTCTGCACTTATGATCGCTGTGTTTGCGGTATCGGCAGCTGCCGTTCCTGCCGTGAAGGATAGTGCTGACACCGTACAGGCAGCTGAAAAGGTGAATACATATATCCCACGCAGTATGCTGTGGTACAACAGCAAAGCGGCGGTTTATGTAAAGGGCATAAAGGATAATGATGACCTCAACGGTCTTTTCTTCAAGCCGAAGGACGGCAAGGAAGTCCGTCTGGATAAATTTGCCGATTCTTGCGATACAAAATTCTACCTCAGAGGAGATGTGGTTTACTACACCTTAGACGACACACTTTACTCTGTCAAAACCGACGGCAGCGAGAAAAAGACTATCGCAAGCGAGGTCTGTCTTATCGGTGGCTACGGTTCAAGAGTTATCTTCTATTATACAAAAGACAAATTCAAGGGCAGATGTTATTACCTGAACTCCAAGGGAGAGATCAAGCGTCTTAACAAAAAACGAAAACCGGTTGACCCTATAAAGGGTGTTATCTTTGACGGTGAAATGTATTTTAGTGCCTATACCTACAATATCGCCAAAAAAGCGTTTAGGGAAACCGAAATAGGCTATGCTGAGGGAGCCTCCAACAGGAACTACATCTATTTTATAGACGACGATTCCTACGGAATAAAGAGAGTGGACAAAGCCGGCAAGGTTACAAACTTCAAGGGCTGTGAACTGCTCGGCATAAACGAAAGCAACACTATCATCTATTCGGACAAAAACCGCAATATATGCAGAAAGACAGGCAACAAGAAGGCTGTCAAGGCAGTTGAACGCAAAAATGTGGAAAAGCTCTTTGGCAAAAACGTGGACGGAGCCAATGTTCGTGTCACAGATGCCTGCACAGTGGGGGATAAGCTGTTCTTTGTCGCAGAGTATCATGAATATGTTGAGAAAACGGATTCCGATTACAGAACCATTGTGATAGCTCAGACGGGCAAAAACGGAGGTGCCGTAAAGGTACTCGATAATACCCGCAGGAATATCTCAAACGGATATTTTTCCTGCGATATTGAAGCATACGGCAGCACACTTAATGTCTGTAATGAAATCAACGATGACGAAGGCACTGCCTATGAATATAAGCTGCTGAATATCAAATAAAATATCTCTGAGAAAGACACATAGCCGAAAGCGGTTATGTGTTTTTTCTATTGCAATCAGCCGAATGTTGTTGTATAATACAGATATATAGTAAAATAACAATAATTTATGGTGATAGATATGAATATGGAAATTGAAAAGCTGATACTTAATATAGAAAAGGTCATAGTCGGCAAGCGTGACTCGATCGTCTGTGTGGTCTGTGCCTTGCTGTCGGAGGGGCATATCCTCATTGAGGACGTGCCGGGTGTGGGCAAGACAAGGCTTGTGTCTGCTCTGGCAAATTCAGTTGACGGAAAATTCAACCGCATACAGCTCACCCCCGACATTATGCCCTCGGATATTGTGGGATTTTCCATGATAGACCCTCACAGCGGTGAGCTGACGTACAAGCAGGGTGCGGCGATGTGCAATTTCCTGCTGGCAGATGAGATAAACCGTGCTTCGCCAAAGTCGCAGTCAAGTCTGCTGGAGGTGATGGAGGAGCATCAGATCTCCCTTGACGGAAGGACTATGGAGCTTCCGCACCCGTTTATGGTGCTTGCCACCCAAAACCCTGTTGAGACCTACGGCACTTATCATCTGCCCGAGGCTCAGATGGACAGATTTATGATGAAAATTTCAATGGGCTATCCCTCGTTTGAGGAGGAGATGAAAATAATCGACCGTTCGGAGGGTGACTCATACTATGAACCGCTCGGCTCGGTTATGGAAACAGAGGATATAAAACGGCACATAGCCGGAGTTAAGCAGGTCACCTGTGGCGATAGTGTGAAAAAATATATAATTGAGCTTCTCACCGCTACCAGAAATTCAGATCTGATAAAGCTGGGTGCTTCTCCACGTGCAGGCATCGCCCTGCTGAGGGCTTCCAAGGCTCTTGCCTATGTAAACGGACGAAATTACGTTGTTCCCGATGATGTACGCAGTATGACCTCTGTGGTTCTGGCTCACAGACTCATGCTCTCTCCGGCAGGAAGATCCGCTTATTCGGGAGCGGCGGAGGTTATGGAAGCGGTTGCAAAAACAGTTTCAGCTCCGCTGAAATGACCTCGGAGCGGTGGCGGATATGAAAAAATCAGACAAAAAACCCCCTGCCAAAAAATCGGGCAGGGGTAATGTGATACAGATGATAAATAATGCACTCTCATTCTTTGGGTGTGTTCTGATTGCATTGATACTTATGTACTATGTGAACGGCACGTTCGGGATATTGATAGCGGCGTCGCTTCTGTGTGCGTTCACGCTCTCGGTAGTTATGACGCTGATCACCTCCCGTTTTATCAGAGCGGAGCTGCGGCTTGACAAAACTTCGGTTTCTAAGGGAGATACGGTGAAGTGCGTGATAAGTGTAAAAAAGGATATACTTCTTGCGGCACCCTTCGTTGAGCTGCACCTCGAATCCTCTCCAAAGCTCCGACCTGAGACAGATTTGTGCCAAATATCACTGGCAGGGAGTGAAACAAACGATATGGATATCTCCGCAGAGGCGAGATTTTCGGGTGCGGCGGAGGTGTTTGTTTCTGTGGCGTATCTTGTTGACTATCTGGGGATATTCAAAATAAGGCTGAAAAATCTCAAAGCCTATGAGCATTTGAAGCTGGCGATATATCCCGATATCCCCGATGTTCCCGTACAGACGGATTTTATCAAGGAGGCTGTGCTGTCCGCCTCAGATGACGATGAGGAAGAAACAGACGAAACTGCATTGGGTTTTACGGGTATGCCGGGCTATGAGCATAGGGAGTATTTTCCGGGCGACCCGATAAAGCGGATAAACTGGAAGCTCTCTTCAAAAAGAGGCGTGTATATGATACGTCTTGACGAGATGACTACCGGCTCGGGACAGGTGTTCTTTCTTGACTCGCCGAAGTCGGAGGAGAATGAGTACACCCTCGGTGTGCGTGATACGGTCATAGAGGGTATGCTTGCCGTGTTCAAAATGCTGGTGGCAGAGGGCAGAGATGCAGTGTTTTTCTTTGTGAGAAATAAGACGTGGCAGCAGATCAATATACACAGCATTGCCGATATCACCGAGCTTCAGGAGCTTTTATCGGAGTGCGATATGTACACACCGCAGAACCCCGTACCGGAAGCCCTGACCGGCATAGGCAAAATACCCGTCTGCTTTACCGCCTCGACCGACAGCTGTTGTCAGTCGGCGATAGACATAGCCTCACAGATACCCGAGGTGCTGATGGTCAGTGCTTTGTCGGCAAAGCTCCCCTCAGTTGCCGCCAAGGGCTGGGTATTGACGGATGCACTTGAACTAAAAAAGCAATAGGAGGAAGGTCTGTGTTTAAAAAGCTAAAAGAAAAAATCCCCCTATATATCTGCCCGATAATGCTGGGCGGTTCTATTTGCTATGCTACGTCTGCAGAGATGTACCCCGAGCTTGCCGTGCCGTACTCGCTGATTTTTCTGTTTTTTGAGTTTGTGTTTTTCACGCTGTTTGACAAGCTGAAAAACCGCAGGATATGGGGAGGACTTATTTACATCGGCATACTGGCTGCAATTGTTTTTGTGAGCCTTCGGCTGGTGTCGGCAGGAATGTATCAGGCTATGGATTGGAGCTCCGCCAGGAAATGGTTCTTTGCCCTCGATACGATAGATGACGGGCAGTTTATGTTTTTTAACGCCCTGTTTATCGGCGGAGGGTTTATAATCATCTCAATTCTATACTACTTTACGCAGGTGCATTACCGCACGCTTGGTGTTATGCTTGCCATACTGTTTCCGTTTGTGATATATGCACGCAGGTCAAGCACGATGGACGAGCTGCTTGTGACCGTCATAATCTCGCTGTATCTTGCGGTGGTGGTTCACAACAGGTTTTTAGATCCGTCACAGAACGAAAAATCCGGGTTGGTGCTGAAGATCGACCGCTCCTACATAATCAGTATAGCTGTTTTTGTTTCCGTTTCGGGTGCGGTCACAATGCTTATTGACAAGCCGACCTACACCTCCGAGCTGGAGAGGAACACGGGGCTGTTCAACTATGACCGTACCCTCGGAGGCGACAGCTCCGATCAGCTCGAAGGTCTTTCCAAACAGTCCGATCAGCGGTACGGCAGCCGCAGCTATTCGGGTGATCCGCTGTTTTATTTTACCACTGACGGCAAAGCCGAGGAGTATTATTTAAGACGGCAGACGTTCATGGACTTTAACGGTAATGTGTGGACAATTGATGATAGATGGCAGAACGGCGATGAGAACCTGATTTATTCTCCCGAAAATCCGGAATATTCCACTGACGATATTCTCAGCGATATGAAGCAGATCATTTCGTATACGGGTAAAAAAAGCAAAAATCCCGAGCTGTATCTCAGCAGGTCGCACGGCAGAGTATTTGACAGTACCTTTTCCCCTGTTTATTTGCCTGCACCCTTGGGAACAATTATGGACGAAAATGTCAAAAATGCTGTGGGGCTCAAATACTATGATACCTCAATAGACAGGAATGCGGCGAACAGTGATTCCAAAGGTCTTGACGACAGCTTTGACTATTATGAGCAGTCAGCCGAGCTGTATAAGTATGCCAAAGATCTGGGTATCAGTGATTTTTCGGATATGCTGCTGCAAGCATCGAGAAAAATCAGGGGCAAAATGATCGAAGCCGTATGGGATAGTAATAAATATGCTGCTTTGGAAGATCAGTATTATGCGGCGGCACGCCTGCTTGATGACTATTCGACGGCACGGAAAGAATATCTCGGAAGCTCCAACATTTCATCACGCTTGAAGCTCCTTGCGGTTGACATCACAAAGGACTGCAACTCTGATATTGAGAAAGCCGCTGCACTGCAGGATTATTTCAGTGCGAACGGCTATAAATATGATGAGGAGTATATCCCCGATGACAAGAGCATAGACTACTTTGTATTTGAGGGCAAAACAGGTGTTTGCACAAGCTTTGCCACAGCTATGACGCTGATGGCACGCAGTGTGGGACTGCCGGCAAGATATGTCGAGGGCTTCGCCGCATTTGAAAAAAACGACGGAAATACCTTCGTTATCCGTGACCGACACGCACACGCATTTGTTGAGGTGTATATCCCCGGTGCAGGCTGGCTCACGTTTGACCCCACGGTTGCGGACTACAAGACGCTCACGGCAGAAGAAGAGGGATTTGAATTTTCTTCCCTGTTCAAAAAGCTAAGCAGTCTGGCTGTGGTGCTTGCGGTTATGGTTTTCATAGTCATATCACTGCTGAGGGATAGGATAATTGAGCTGTTCTTCCGCATCTCACAGCTGTTCTTTGATCCGAAGAAGCGTACTCTGAGGCTCTATGCCAATTTGATCAGAGTTTTGAGTACGGCTCAAAAGGAGGATATGAGCCACTGCACGGTAAATCTGGTAAGAGAACACCTCACAGCACTGCAAAAGCCGGTTCCCGAAAAACTCCTGTGCCTGTTTGAAAGCACAGCCTTCGGCGGTTATGCTCCCACAAAACAAGAATATTCCGACGCTTATTCCGAATACAGAAGATGCTACAGGCAGTTAAGAAAACGGCAGAAATGACAAAAAATATCTAAAATCACTTATTTCTGCTAAATCTGACAAGTATGTTGGTAAAATATGTATAAAATTCGTATGCTGTGTATAGTGACAAATCTTGTTTATAAGTATATAATATAAGTAAAGATATATCAATAAACTTTTGATATATAATATTTATACAGCTTACGACTTTTATTTCGATATTATCCATCACAGAGGACCGCCCTTGTTCAAATGCTTCAAGAGCGGTTCTTCTGTTAGGATATTAAGATGTAATTTGTCTAAAATTTCATTGTGAGGCTTATCCTTGCTTTGGCGGCGTCAACATCGAGGATCTTTACATTTACGATGTCACCGACCTTCAGTACCTCTGAGGGGTGCTTCAAAAATCTGTTGCAGATCTGAGAAATATGCACCAAGCCGTCCTGATGTACGCCGATATCTATGAACGCACCGAAGTCTATGACGTTTCTGACTGTTCCTTTCAGCTCCATACCGGGCTTGAGGTCGTTTATGTCGAGGATATCGGTTCTCAGCATCGGAGCCGGCAGCTCATCTCGGGGGTCACGTCCGGGCTTGGAAAGCTCTTTTACTATGTCGTCAAGCGTGGGCAGTCCTATGCTCAGCTGTTCGGCAAGCTTTTTTGTGCCGTAGGCGGT
>CACYCD010000108.1 GCA_902772755.1 uncultured Ruminococcus sp. | reverse complement strand
CTCAATGGTTGAATCCCTGGGTATTCAGCCTGAGATGGATGACTCCGATGATTCAAATGACGGTGATTTCAGCCACGGCGGAGCACCAACCTTCCCTGCGTTCTTTAATAATATTTTCGGCGGAAATTCTGCCAATAAAGAAAATACAAAAAATGAGAGCGGTACTTCCAAAAAGGATAAGAAGGATAAGCCTCAGAAAAACCGCAAATTCATAAATCTTTACTGTGAAAATCTCACTCAGAAGGCAGCCGATGGCTTGGTTGACAGAGTTATAGGAAGAGATAAAGAGATAGAAAGAGTTGTTCAGATCCTTTCAAGGAGAACAAAAAACAACCCCTGCCTCATAGGTGAACCCGGTGTCGGCAAAACTGCAATTGCCGAGGGTCTTGCCATGAGGATAGTTGAGGGCAATGTTCCCCTGCGTCTGCAAAACAAAGAGATACATCTGCTTGACCTCACCGCACTGGTGGCAGGTACTCAGTTCCGTGGACAGTTTGAAAGCCGTATCAAGGGACTTACTCAAGAGGTCAAGGAAGCAGGCAACATTATTCTCTTTATTGATGAAGTGCATAACCTCGTAGGTACAGGTGACAGCGAAGGCACTATGAATGCCGCCAATATTTTGAAGCCTGCACTTTCAAGAGGAGAAATTCAGGTCATCGGAGCAACCACCTTCAATGAGTACCGCAAGTACATAGAAAAGGATTCTGCACTGGAAAGACGTTTTCAGCCCGTCAAGGTAAGTGAGCCTTCTGTCGAAGAAACAATAGAGGTTCTCTTGGGTGTGAAATCATATTACGAGATACATCACAGGGTTTCTGTTTCTGATGATATTGTTCGCAAAACCGTTGTTTTTTCAGAAAGATATATCACAGACAGATTTCTGCCCGACAAGGCTATAGACCTGCTTGACGAAGCCTGTGCCTGCTGTGCCCTGAGAAGCAAGATCATTGAGGACTATGATAGAATGTCTGTCGAAAAGAAAAATCTTGCCCTTGAACAGGAACAGCTGACAACTGCAGAGGAAATGAATTTTGAAAAAATTGCAGAGGTCAAAACCAAGCTGATGCAGATCGACCAAAAGCTCAGAGAGCTTGAACCCCAAGCGATCAATGTTGAGGTTGAAGAAGAGGATATAGCCAAGGTAATTGAACTGTGGACAGGTATACCTGCCTCCCGTGTCAAGGAGAATGAGCTTTCAAAGCTTGCAGGCTTTGAAGACAGGCTGAAAACCAAGATTATAGGTCAGGACGAAGCTGTTCACGCTCTCTCTGCCGCAATCAGGAGAAACCGTGTGCAGATATCTCCCAGACGCAGACCTGCCTCGTTCATCTTTGTGGGTCCGACAGGTGTCGGAAAGACCGAGCTTGTTAAGGTGCTTTCGGCAGAGCTGTTTGATACTCCCGAAACTCTCATAAGACTTGATATGTCAGAGTTTATGGAAAAGCACAGTGTTTCCAAAATCATCGGTTCACCTCCGGGCTATGTCGGCTATGATGAAGCAGGTCAGGTCACAGAGAAGGTAAGACGCAGACCGTATTCCGTGCTTCTGTTTGACGAGATAGAAAAAGCTCATCCCGATGTACTCAATATCCTGCTACAGATTCTTGATGAGGGCAAGCTCACCGATGCACACGGCAGAGATGTCAACTTTGAGAACACAGTAATTGTGATGACAAGCAATGCAGGCTCAGATAAGCGTGAAAACGCTCTCGGCTTTGGCAAAACTCAGGCGGATGCCAACAGAGAAAAGGTTATGAAAGCTCTTTCAGAGTTTTTAAGACCCGAATTTATAGCCAGAGTTGACGAGATAATTGTATTCCGTGAGCTTGATACTGAGGATTTCAAAAAGATCTCTGCTCTGTTGCTTGATGAATATGTACCCGTTCTCAAAGAAAAGGGTATAGTTTTCCGCTATGATGACAAAGCCTGCAATTGGTTTGCAGAAAAAGCAAGCGGAGGAAAATCCGGAGCACGTGACCTTAGAAACCTCATACGCAAGGAAGTAGAGGACAGAATTGCCAAGCTGATAATTGAAAACGCTGATACACCTATTTCAGCTGTTGCAATAACCGCAGATGATAATTCCATTATACTGGAATCAATATAAACAATACGGGTGTGCGGAAGCTTTCTGCACACCCTATACTTATAGCCTGTTTAATTACAGGCTCTTATAGGAGCAAAATATGGCTAAGATAAAAAGTGCTTATATCTGTTCTGAATGTGGCTATTCATCACCCAAATGGTACGGAAAATGTCCCGGCTGCGGTGAATGGAACACTATGAATGAAGAAATAGTTGAGAAGAGGTCAGCATCTACGCAGACTTCAAGGAGTGTTTCGGCTCATTCAAAGCCCGTTTCCATAAATGAGATCGATGCAGATGACGAACAGCGTTATAAAACAGGTTCAACAGAACTTGACAGGGTGCTTGGCGGAGGAATAGTCAAGGGTAGTCTTGTCCTGCTCGGAGGTGATCCGGGCATCGGAAAATCAACAATACTATTGCAAATTTGTGAAAAGCTGGGACAAGCCCTGAATATCCTCTATGTTTCCGGTGAGGAATCAAAAAGACAGCTCAAACTCCGTGCCGAGCGTCTTGACGTGAATAATGCCAACATCTCAATTATGACGGAAACAGATATAGAGATCATAATTGAACAGATAAAATCCGACAAACCCGATATCGTTATGATAGATTCTATTCAGACTATGAATCTTTCTTCGCTGAACTCATCACCCGGCTCGGTTACTCAGGTACGTGAATGTACCAATGCACTTATGTACACTGCAAAGGGTATGGATATACCGATAATGGTGGTAGGTCACGTAAACAAAGAGGGTTCTATTGCGGGTCCGAAGGTGCTTGAACATATTGTTGATACTGTACTGTACTTTGAGGGTGACCGTCAAATGTCATACAGAATACTCAGAGCAGTCAAAAACCGATTTGGCTCAACAAACGAGATCGGTGTTTTTCAAATGACGGACAAGGGCTTGTCGGAGGTGGAAAATCCCTCTATGATGCTCATATCCGGTCGTCCGCATAACGTCTCGGGAACCTGTGTTGCTTGTACGATCGAGGGCAGCCGACCGATTTTGGCAGAAATACAGGCATTGGTAACCAATTCAGGATATGGCAATCCCAGAAGAATGGCAACAGGATACGACTATAACCGGCTTGCTTTGATAATAGCTGTGCTTGAAAAAAGAGCAGGTTATTATTTTTCAAACAGCGATACTTATATAAATGTAGTTGGTGGCTTACGGCTTGATGAACCTGCAGTCGATCTGTCGGTTGCAATGTCACTGATAAGCAGTCTTAAAGATGAAGCCATTCCGGAAAATGTCCTTGCATTTGGTGAGATTGGCTTGGGCGGAGAGATCCGCTCAGTTGCCAATGCTCAGGCAAGGGTAAACGAAGCGTCAAGACTGGGATTTACTAAAATTATCCTGCCTTACCATAACTTGAACAATGTTACATCTGAAACCGCAACACTATATGGAGTAAAAAACGTAAGGCAAGCGTATGAAGCTATGATCAAAGATGAGTAATTTTTTTCCGAATCTTCCCGTAGAAGATGTAAAAACAGTTGTGATGTCAACTATTGACAAAGAAATTCTGAATAGGGTAGAGGCATTGGGAATAGAGGTCATACCATCTGAAAATATCCAATGCCTACTGCCGTTTGAACGAACTCATACCGATATGCAGATATTTCACTATTCACTTGATGAAATATTTGTTCTGAATAGTTGTGAGGAATTAGCTGATAAGCTGAAACCGTTTTTTCAAAATGTATATCTGACACAGGACAGCATTGCCGGAGAATATCCAAAAAATGTACTGCTCAATGCAGTTTCGCTGAATGGTATGATTATCTGCAAGGCAGATTCGCTTGACAGCAGACTTCAAATTGTGATAAGTGCAGACGGCAAAAAGATTCTTAACACAAAGCAGGGATATACCAAATGCTCGACCTGCATTGTTTCGGAAAATGCAATTATAACCTCGGACAGATCTATTTGCAAAGCCGCAAACGGTAGCTTTGATGTACTGCTTATCAATAGCGGTCACATAGATCTGCCGGGTACGGATTACGGTTTTATCGGCGGATGCACGTTCAAGCTAAATAAGGATATCCTTGCATTTACGGGAAATATAAACAGACATCCCGATTATCTGAATATCAAAGCCTTTTGCAGAAACCACAATGTATTCCTGCACAGTCTGACAGACCGTACTTTAACAGATATCGGCAGCATTATCCCTATAAGCTAGTTGCTCCTCCCCTTTTTCATACAAAATATTCATTTTGTATGAAAATTAGTATTTGTCGGTGTTCCCCTCTTTTCATATACAAATATACTTTTGCATATTATTTATCGGTGATAATATGCAGTATGAAAGAAATGATACAATAATATATGATGAGGGCTTCAAAACATCTGCCGAAAAGGAATACTGTATTTCGGAAGAAGCTGACAAAACCGAAACGGAAGATATGGTTATCGAGTCCAAAATCAATAAATACTCGTCAAATTCAATTGTTCTGATAACCCAGCTGATTATTTGTATTCTCTGTACGACATTTTTATTTGTCTCAAAAACCTATTTTTCCGATATCTACAGTGTTGTCAGAGAAAAGCTTTCATTTCTGCTGAATGATTCTCTTATAATCGACGGAAATGATCTCAGTGACTTTTTTGTTGACAGATGATACGATATGTCAATGGCGTAAAAATAGAATTTAAATTTCCTTACATCGCTGTTTTATGCACAGTGTTGGTTCTCGATAAGAACGGCGGTGTGTTTTGCTGTTTTCTCGCTTCAGCTCTGCACGAGCTGGGACATTTGCTTTCGTTATTCATACTAAAACAGCCTGTCGAGCGAATATGTTTTTCTATTTTTGACATCAGAATCGTTGCTCCGTACCCGTTCAGCTTTTCAAAGAAATTATCGGTGATACTCAGCGGAGTTTTTATGAACTTTATTTTATCTATATTCTTTTTCAGAATTATACCACTCTTTGGATACGCTAATCTATTTATAGGGGTTTTTAATATACTGCCTGTTTCCACTCTGGACGGAGGTCTTGCTTTGGAAACCGTTCTTAACCGTTTTTTGAATAAAAAATCAACAGATTTGATTATCAGTATTCTTACCGTTATAACTGCTGTGCCGATATTTACCCTTGGGATCATTGTATTATTCAGTACGGGGTATAATTTTTCTTTTTTGCTGTTGGGTATATATCTGCTGTTGATGGTCATTTGTAAAAAAGATACATTGGAAGTGTAAAGCTATGGTCAATAAAAGTATAGAAAAATATTTGCTAAAGGTTCAGAAGCCTGCAAAATATGTCGGCGGAGAGCTTAATTCAGTTGTAAAAAACAAAGATGAAGTCAGGATAAGATTTGCTTTTTGTTTCCCCGATACTTACGAGGTCGGTATGTCACATCTGGGTATGAAAATTCTTTACAGCCTGTTCAACAGCAAACCGCATATCTGGTGCGAAAGAGTTTTTGCTCCGTGGATAGATATGGAAGAAATAATGATAAAAAATCATATTCCCCTCTATGCACTTGAAAGCGGAGATCCGCTGTACTGCTTTGATTTCATCGGCTTTACGCTCCAATATGAACTTTCATTCACCAATGTACTGAATATGCTAAAGTTGGGCAATATCCCTATTTGCACCAAGGACAGACAAGGTTTGACTAACATAGTAGTTGCCGGAGGTCCCTGTGTTTGCAATGCAGAGCCGATAGCTGATTTTATAGATATATTCTTTCTCGGTGAGGGTGAGGAAGTAGATCTGGAGGTTATGGATCTGCTTGAACAATGCCGTGCAGAAAATACCTCCCGTCAGGAATTTTTAATACGTGCAGCACAGATCAAGGGCTGCTATGTTCCCTCCTTATACGATGTCAGCTACAATGACGACGGTACTGTTAAAGAGATCACTCCCCTGCACGGAGCTCCCAAGAAGATCCAAAAACGTCTGATGATGAATATGGACGAAAGCTACTATCCCGACAACTTTGTTGTACCAAATACAGAGATAATTCACGACAGAGCTATGCAGGAGATTTTCAGGGGTTGCATACGAGGCTGTCGTTTCTGCCAGGCAGGTTTTTTGTACCGTCCTGTTCGTGAAAAATCACCCGAGGTGATCGATCATCAGTGCCACACGCTATGCAATAACACGGGATATGATGAAGTATCTTTGTCATCGCTTAGCTCCAGTGACTATACACAAATAGTCCCTCTGCTTACAAGACTCAACGAATGGAGCGGTAAGGAAAAAGTAAGCATCTCTCTCCCCTCTCTGCGTGTTGACGGCTTCACCGATGATATAATGTCAAGGATCAAAACCGTGAGAAAAAGCGGACTGACCTTCGCTCCCGAAGCAGGAAGTCAGCGGCTGCGTGATGCCATAAACAAAAATGTGTTGCAGGACGAGCTGCTTAATACTTGCCGTGTGGCTTTTTCGGGAGGCTGGAACAGAGTCAAGCTATATTTTATGATAGGTTTGCCTACCGAAGCCGAAGAAGATGTGCTTGCTATCCCCGAACTCGGTCAGATGGTCGTAAACGAGTACTACAATAACCCAAACAAACCCAAGGGAAAAAGTGTCAGCGTAACACTGTCGGCTTCATGCTTTGTTCCGAAACCGTTTACCCCGTTTCAATGGGAGCCGCAGGATACGATCGATGTTTTTCACGAAAAGCAAAAGCTGATAAAATCAAATGTTAAAAGCCGAAAGCTGACTTTTAACTACCATGAAGCCTATACCAGCTTTTTGGAAGCTGTCTTTGCCCGTGGTGACAGAAAGCTCTGCAAGGTAATGCAGGTCGCCTGTGAAAGAGGATTTCACTTTGATGGTTGGTCAGAGTGCTTTGATCTGCAAAAGTGGTTGGAGCTGTTTGAAGAATGTGGTATAGACCCTGCTTTTTATGCAAACCGCAGACGTAGTTTTGATGAAGTTCTCCCGTGGGATCACCTTGACTATGGAATAAAGAAGGACTTTTTGATAAAAGAATGCAAGAGAGCTTACGAATCAAAGACCACACCAAATTGCCGTCAAGAGTGCAGTAACTGCGGTGCCGCAAGATTCGGAGGAGGTATCTGTTATGAAACCCGTTAGAGTATGGTTTACAAAGGATGACGAGTGCAAATACATCAGCCATCTGGATCTTAACCGTGTTATGAGCCGTGCATTGCACAAGAGCCGTCTTAATATCTGGCACACAGAGGGTTTTAATCCGCATCCGTTTCTCACATTTGCCCTCCCTCTTTCGCTGGGCTTCAAGGGTGTAAAGGAAAATATGGATATCCGCCTGCTCGATGATGATTATGACACACAGACTGTCATAGATTCGCTGAATGCCTGCCTGCCTTCAGGAATACGGATATACGATATTACTGAACCGGTTATGAAGCCCGGTGATATTGCTCAGGGATTGTTTGAGGTCACACTTTCTGATGATGAAACCGATTGCAACATCTTAAAACAGCGGTTTGAAGATATGATAAAGCAAGATCAGATACTCGTAATGAAAAAAACGAAAAAAGGAATAAAACAGATAGATATAAAACCTCACATAATAAAATATGAATTGTGCGATGGTGAGAGCTTTACTTTCAGAATGACTCTTCCGGCAGGCAGTTCGGTAAATATAAACCCTGTCTTGTTCATAAATGCTTACAATGAGAAATATGATTCCGATATATGCTACAGCATAACCCGATTGGATATTTTTGATAAGGACGGCAACAGCTTCAGATAATGTATTACAATTCACTTAACAGATATCTCAGAGAAAAATTCGGAAAAAAGGTCTATAAAATCGCCATAGACGGTGGTTTCACCTGGCCTAACCGTGACGGCACTCTGCATACCCGTGGCTGTATCTTCTGTTCGGCAAGCGGATCGGGAGATTTTGCGTCCGACAAAAAGCTGAGTATCACGGAACAGATCGAAAATGCAAAGCTGAGGGTAAGCAGAAAAACCACAGATGATCTCTATATTGCCTATTTTCAGGCATTTACAAACACCTATGCTCCGATAGAGGTGCTACGACAGAAGTACACGGAAGCTATCACCCACCCCGATGTAGTAGCTGTATCAATTGCTACACGTCCCGACTGCATTAGTAATGAAGTGTATGAGCTTCTTGATGAACTCAACAGGATAAAGCCTGTTTGGATAGAACTAGGTCTACAGACTGTAAAGGAAGAATCTATACGCTATATAAGACGTTGTTATCCTACGGAGATATATATTGACACAGCAAAAAAACTGCGTTCAATCGGAATAGAAGTAATCACACACGTGATACTGGGACTCCCAAATGAAACAAAGGAAGATATGCTCAAAACAGTAGCTCTGGCAGGAAAGTATTCAGACGGAATAAAGCTCCAGCTCCTCCACGTTCTAAAAGGAACCGACCTGTTGATTGATTACAATAACGGTTTGTTTCATACTTTAAGTATGGAGGAGTATATCGACATTCTTTGCGACTGCATAGAAATACTTCCTCCTAATGTGGTTATTCACCGCTTAACAGGCGACGGTGATAAAAAACTGCTTGTATCCCCTCTTTGGAGTGCAGACAAGAAAACGGTACTAAATGCTATGAATAAAGAGTTTTACAAAAGAAATATAATTCAAGGCAAATTCGCTTTAACGTCAAAAATTCCCTCGTAATACATCAGTGTACTACGAGGGAATTTTGAAATTCAAACAAGACTTATTTAAAATATCCTTCGATTATCTTTTCAATATCTGTATGATTTTTTGCTATCACAAGCATTGTGTACAAACCGTTTGTTTTGACCTTACATTCCTCAATGGTGCTCACCTGGTCCTTGTTGTATGACTGTGCATTGCTGAGTTTTTCGGTGAGGTATGAGTTGAGCTTGTCCTCAATTGCGGATACGTTCTGGTCTTCTGCTGCCTTGGCAACCACAACAACTGTGGGGAAATCGCCGTCCTCGCTGACCTCTGCAATAAAATCAGAGATGTCATCGGGGTTGATGTCAAACTGCTTTTGCAGATCGGCAGTATTTGTGATCACTTTCATTGATGACAAGCTGCCGTTTTCGTTAAGATCCGCAAGCACCTTAGATAAGTCGATATTTGTAGAACTGCCGTTTTTGCTGTCACCACAGCCTGCAAACACACACATTGCCATTACTATGGCTATTGCCAGAGCTAATAATTTTTTCACTTTCTCTTCCTCCTATAAATTATCTTTTGGTTGGCATACTAGATTATACTAGATTATAAACCTTTAGTCAATACAAGAAAAGAAACAAAATAGTTACGGATCAGCCTTCACTTCGGCTGTTCATCTTGAGGTACGCATTGATAAAACCATCAAGATCACCGTCCATAACAGCATTGACGTTGCCGGTTTCAAAATTTGTCCTGTGATCTTTTACAAGCGTATACGGCATAAACACATAAGAGCGTATCTGACTGCCCCAAGTGATCTCTTTCTGTACACCCTTGATATCCTCGATTTTTTCAAGGTGTTCTCTCTCTTTGATCTCCAACAGCTTTGACATAAGCATTTTCATAGCCACATCACGGTTTTGATACTGGCTTCTTTCAACCTGAGAGGCAACCACTATTCCCGTAGGAATATGTGTAAGACGAACGGCTGATGAGGTTTTGTTTACCTTCTGACCGCCTGCACCCGAGGCACGGTACACATCCATCTTGATATCCTCATCACGGATATCTATTTTGATATCATCGTCTATCTCGGGCATAACCTCCAGAGAGCTGAAGCTTGTGTGACGTCTGCCTGCGGAATCGAAGGGAGATACCCTGACAAGTCGGTGTACTCCTGCTTCACTTTTTAAGTAGCCGTAAGCATTTTCGCCTTCAATAAGCAGGACTGCGGATTTAAGACCTGCTTCATCGCCGTCAAGATAATCAATTTCCTTGACATTAAAGCCGTGATCCGCTGCCCAGCGTGAATACATTCTGTACAGCATCTCTGCCCAGTCCTGTGCCTCAGTACCGCCGCTGCCTGCGTGAAAGGTGAGTATAGCATTATTCTTGTCATATTCACCTGTAAGCAGGGTCTGCAAACGCTGTTTTTCAAGGTCTGCTTCCACAGCATCGACCTCCGAGACAGCTTCATCAAGCAAAGAAAGATCCTCCTCTTCATTGGCAAGCTCAATGAGTGCAAGTGCATCTTCATAGTGAGCTGCAAGTGCTTCATAATTATCCACCTTTGCCTGAAGGTCAGAGGTACGTTTGAGTATCTTCTGACTTTTTTCCATATCGTCATAAAATCCGGGCTCGGCAGCACGGTTTTGCAGCTGGCTGATCTCGCTCTTGATGGATCTAAGTCCCAGTGCATCTGCAAGGTCATCTATTTCGGGCTTATAGCCCTCTAACCTAAGCTTTAGCTCTTCAAATTGTATCATCACAACTACTCCTAAATAATCAGATTTTTCCATACATTGTATATTATAAAGCAAACCGGATAAAAAGTAAATAGAATAAAAAATATTCAGAAAAAATATTTTTGAAAAAAACTTGCGAAAGAAACAATTATTTGGTATAATAGTAAAAATAGAGT
The DNA here is from genome assembly GCA_902772755.1 of uncultured Ruminococcus sp. Taxonomy (GTDB): domain Bacteria; phylum Bacillota; class Clostridia; order Oscillospirales; family Acutalibacteraceae; genus Ruminococcoides. Next base: position 2,331 of record CACYCD010000108.1, on the reverse strand, counting down.
GTTTATGCCCTATAATTGTTTGAAAGGAAATTTAGGATGGATTACATCGGTTACAAATGTCCTGTTTGTAAAAAGAATTTTCATGCAGATGATGACATCGTTGTATGTCCTATATGCGGTACTCCTCATCACAGAGCCTGCTATGAAGAAAACAACAGCTGTGCAAATGAGGATAGGCATAATTCCGGTTTTGATTTTATTTCTTCCGAGGAAAACAGTGGCATACCCAAGGGTGCAGTCAAGTGCAAGGTTTGCGGAAATATAAATCCCGAGGGGAATTTCTTCTGCACAAAATGCAGAACACCCTTGACGGATATTACAAAAAATCAGCAGAGAAGAACTGTCGATAATACTTCATCTAAGGACACCTCCGACTCTCCGTTTTCAGGCTTTCCGTTTGGTGGTTTTGATTCCGACAGCGGAAATATTGGTAATTTTCCGGGATTCCGCTATGACCCTATGGCAGGAGTTGCTCCCGACTGCGAGTTTGAAAACGGTGCAAAAGCAGGTGAGGTCGCAAAGTATGTCAAACAGAATACCGGTTATTTTATGCAGGTGTTCAACAAAATCAAAAATTCGGGACGGTCACGCTTCAGCTTTGTGGGACTGATCTTCGGCGGAGGATATCTGCTTTACAGAAAGCAATATCTCTTAGGCACTATTCTCACACTAATAATGGGTGCTTGTCTGATTTTTTATACCTACAGTTCATTAGAAATTTACAAGGAATTATCCAGTCAGGGCTTGACCGGCAGTACAAGCAGTCAGCTTCAGCAGTTTTTAATGGAAAAGCTTCAACAAAGAGATCCGCTGGTAATTCTAACTGTGATCACCCAATTTATAAACTATGCTATCCATATCTTTTGCGGAATTTTCGCAAACAGATTGTACTATAATTTTTGCTGTAAACAAGTAAATAAGATAAAAACACTGGCAAAGGATACCACTCAATCCGACAATGAATTGCAAACAAAGGGCGGTGTGAATATGGCACTTGGCACCAGCCTCTTGACAGTGTGGATATTGATCGATATTGTGCCGTCTATGTTACTCTAGGAGGAATTGTGTATGAAAATCACGAAAGCAGTCATCCCTGCGGCAGGTCTTGGAACAAGAGTGCTGCCTGCAACAAAATCTATGCCAAAAGAGATGTTCCCTATCGTTGACAAGCCTGCCATACAGTATATTGTTGAAGAAGCAGTGAATTCAGGTATCACCGATATCCTTATCATCACCAACAGAGGCAAGGGCGTTATGGAGGATCACTTTGACAGATCTCCCGAGCTTGAAAAAGCTCTTGACAAGCCCGAAAAATACGAAATGCTTGAAACCGTAAAGGACATTTCAACACTTGCAAATATCACCTTCATAAGACAAATCGAAACAAAGGGACTCGGACATGCTATCCTCAGAGCAAAAAGCTTTGTGGGAAATGAACCCTTTGCCGTAATGTACGGAGATGATGTTATTGTCGGAGAAGATCCTGCAATAGGTCAGCTTATCAGAGCATACGGAGAGTTCGGCAAAGGTGTTGTAGGCGTTAAGCTGGTCCCCGAGGAAGAGATCCACAAGTATGGCTCACTAAAGGTTGAAAAACTGCACGATAATATCTTTAAATGTACGGATATGATCGAAAAGCCTGATACACCCGAAAAGGTTCTGTCCTGCTACTCTATTCTCGGAAGATGCGTTCTCCCCCCTGAGATTTTTGATATTTTGGAAAAAACCCCTGCAGGCAAAAACGGTGAGATACAGCTTACAGATGCAATGAAGCAAATTGCAATTACCGAAGGTATGACCGCTGTAGAATATACAGGCACAAGGTATGATATGGGCAATAAGCTGGGTGTTTTGCAGGCTTCTATAGAAGTAGGCATCAGACACCCCGAGATTTCCGAGGGCTTGAAAAAATACCTCAAAGAATTTGTAAAAAATATTTGATAGCAAAGGGCTGTGAAGATTATTCCTCACAGCCCAAATTGTTTTTTAAAATACTATTGAACCAAACATGGAAACTATATAAACAAGCGGAGCTGTGACAACAACACTGTCAAAGCGATCCATCATTCCTCCATGCCCCGGGATAATATTGCCATAGTCCTTGATCCCGAGTTGCCTTTTTATAATTGAAAAGCTCAAATCCCCCACCATTGAAAGCGGTGTATTGATTATACCGATAATGGCAAGTGAAAGATAGTTCATATAGGCATAGCCAAATATAAGTTGAAACAGCAAGCCAATAACAACTGCACTCAAACATCCTGCCAAGCATCCGCCTACAGCACCCTCTACAGTCTTTTTGGGGCTGATTTTGGGACACAGCTTATGCTT
>CACYCD010000107.1 GCA_902772755.1 uncultured Ruminococcus sp. | reverse complement strand
CGACCTCCTCGCCCGTGTATGGGGACATGGAGTATATGCCCGGCAGGTCGGTGATCAGGCTGTTTTTGTAACCTCTGATGACGCCCGTCTTGCGGTCAACGGTCACACCGGGGAAGTTCCCTACGTGCTGATTTGCACCTGTCAGCCGATTAAAAAGTGTGGTCTTTCCGCTGTTCTGATTGCCCACTAATGCGTAGGTCAGCGTTGTACCCTCGGGCAGAGGATCTCCGCTCCCCTTGGGGTGGAACTTTCCGCCCTCGCCGAGACCCGGGTGATCGTGACGTTTTTTTGTGCGTATTGTTTCGTGCTTTTCCTCGGTAACGAGCTTCGCCTCGATCTGCTCCGCATCTGCAAGCCTGAGAGAAAGCTCATATCCGTGCAGGGTGAGCTGCATCGGGTCGCCCATAGGTGCAAGCTTTACCACCTTGACCTGTGTTCCGGGTATCAGTCCCATATCGAGAAAGTGCTGTCTCAGACTGCCCGTGCCACCCACGGCAGCTACAACAGCGGACTGTCCGGCTTTTATTTCCGTAAGTTTCAATATGTACACCCCTCTTCTCAAAGCCGGTTAAAACCAAGCTCAGGTTAGCTAACGCTAACAGTTAGTGTAGGCTAATCATACCATACTGAAACCGTTTTGTCAATAGGGCATTGTACGAATTTGCACAATGCCCTAAATATCATTTATTTCAAAAATTCCTTGATAACAGCTATGGAGTGTTCGGCGGCGATAAATCTGAACTCTCTGAAATCCGCTGCGGTATTTGTTGTCATATCATCGCTGATTGAACGCAGTACGGCATAGGGAACCTTGTTTCTGTAGCAAACCTGTCCCACAGCACCGCCCTCCATCTCACAGCACAGTGCGTGAAAATGATTTGCGATAAACTGTCTTTTTCCCACGGCGGCAATAAAGATATCACCCGTGGCAACTCTGCCTATCCTTGTTTTTACACCCTTCAATATCTTGCAGCACTCATACAGCTTTTCGTATGTAGCCTTGTCGGCAGGGATATCTATACGTTTTTCATCTGTATACCAGATCTCCCCCCTGGGGTCGCCCAGCTCGATGCCGTTCATATCGTGCTGTACGCAGTCCTTCGAGATGACGATATCGCCTATTTTCAGCTCGGTTGACAGACTGCCGGCGATGCCGGAATTTATGATCACATCGGGCTTGTAGTAGTCTATCATTATCTGCGTGCCGATGGCGGCATTGACCTTGCCTATACCGCACTCAGTCAGCACAACGTCCTTGTCGTTTATCTTTCCGCTGTAGAAGTCCAGCCCTGCCACGGTCTGCTTTCTGAACTCGTGCATAATGTTGAGCAGTCCCTCTATTTCGATTTTTAAAGCACAAATAATACCTGTCATTTTCTTCACTCCTATTCCATATTTCCTGTTTGATACATAATTATTGCAAGTGCCGCAAGCGGTGCAGTCTCCGCTCTCAGGATACGCTTGCCGAGCGTTGCGGTCTTTCCTCCGCTTTGGGTGACGGCGGAAACTTCTTCACTGCTGAATCCGCCCTCACTGCCTATAAAGATGCTCAACTCCGACGGCTTATCGGTGAGGATATCTCTCACACGCTCTCCGCCCAGCTCATAAAAGATGATCTTCTCACCGCCGGCAGTGCGTACAGCCTCCTTAAAGGAAATACAGCCACGAACCTTTGGGATTATCCCCCGTCCGCTTTGCATAGCCGCCTGCTTAGCAATTTTCTGCCAGCGTGCGAGCTTTTTATCCAGTGATTTAGAGTCGGGACGGCTGATGCACCTTGATGAGATCACGGGGACGATCTCCGTCACGCCAAGCTCAACAGCTTTTTGAATGATAAATTCCATCTTGTCACCCTTTGGCAGAGCCTGATACAGACTTACCCGAACATTCGGTTCAGCCTGACTCGGCGTGTGGGAGCTGATAGCCACCTCAACGGTATCAGCCGTTATGCCCGATATGCTCCCCTCGTGGAGAGTACCCGACGGCGAGCAGAGGGTCAACGCTTCTCCCACGGACATTCTCAGACTTTTTACGATGTGCCGTCCGTCCTCACCGCCAACGGTGAAGCGGTCACAGCTTATTTCCTCGTCAATAAAAAAATGAGGCATCGGGCTACCCTCCTTACATTTCATAAATTTTATTATATCAGAAAATAATAACAATTGCAATATCTGTTCAGATGTGGTATAATACATATATTGTAATTGATTCGGGTGATGAAAATATGATTATTACCGAAAAAGACTATGAAAAACTGATTGCTTCCTTTGGGGATATTTCTCCGCAGGAAAAGCTGGTGCAGACACTTGCCGAACGTGACCTGAAAATAGCCACGGCGGAGAGCTGTACGGGCGGAATGATATCGCAAAAGCTGACCTCCGTCAGCGGAGCGAGCAGGGTGTTTGACTGCGGAGTTTGCTCCTATGCCAATTTTATCAAGGAAAAAGTCCTCGGTGTATCGGCACAGACACTTGAAACGTTGGGTGCTGTCAGTGCCGAGACTGCCGAGCAGATGGCACGGGGAGTGAGGGAGCTTGCCGGTGCGGATTTAGGCGTATCCACCACGGGCATCGCAGGTCCCACGGGAGGCACAGCGGAAAAACCCGTCGGGCTGGTGTACATCGGAATTTCTTCAAAAGAAAAAACAACCTCCTTCCGCACCGAGCTTTGCACGTTTGAGAGTCATAACAGAGAAAAAATCCGTGATATGGCAAGCAATTTGGCAATAATTCTGGTTTTAGCAGAAAATGCAATAGAAAATACTTGATTTTTGTCATCTTTTATGTTAAAATTATAAGCGTGAATTTTTGCGTTTCGATTATTTTGACATTGATTGAAGTAGAAACCTTATTCTCAGCTGTTATTCGGCTATATTGAGAAATTTTTTTGAACGGAGTTGACAACATGGAAAGAGAAGCCGGCATATTGATGCCGATTACCAGCCTATCATCGCCCTACGGCATTGGCACTTTGGGCAAGGAGGCTCGTGAGTTTGCAGATTTCCTCAAAAAGGCAGGTCAGAAGATCTGGCAGATCCTCCCCGTAGGACCCACCAGCTACGGCGATTCACCGTATCAGTCATTTTCTACCTTTGCAGGCAACCCTTATATGATAGACCTTGACACACTCAAGGACGAGGGCTTGCTTACTCAGGAGGATATCGACAAGGGCTACTGGGGTGATTCCCCCTTTGAGATCGATTACGCTACCATCTATTACTATAGATTTGATGTTCTGAGAACAGCGTATGAAAATTTCAAAAAGAAGGGCGACAAAAAAGCATTTAACGACTTTAAAAATAAAAACAGCGACTGGCTGGGCAACTATGCACTTTATATGGCTGTCAAAAAGTCCTTTGATATGAAGTCGTGGACTGAGTGGCCCGATGAGGCTATCAAGCAGAGAGAACCCGATGCCATCAAAAAGTATGAGAAGAAGTTCAAGGACGAGATCGATTTCTGGTCATTCCTGCAGTTCAAGTTCTATGAGCAGTGGGAGAGCTTCCGTGCTTATGTAAACGGTCTGGGAATTAAGATCCTCGGCGATATGCCCATCTACGTTGCCATGGATTCCGCAGACACTTGGGCAAATCCCGAGATATTTTGGTTCGATGAGAACAACGAGCCTGTCTGCGTTGCCGGCTGTCCTCCGGATTATTTCTCGGCTACGGGTCAGCTGTGGGGCAACCCCCTGTATTACTGGGATTACCTCCAGGAAACAGGCTACGAGTGGTGGTTTGAGAGGATCGCCGCAGCTGCAAAGCTGTTCGATATCCTCAGAATAGACCATTTCAGAGCATTTGACACCTACTACGCTATCCCTTATCCGGCTGAAAACGCTATTGACGGCGACTGGTATGACGGTCCCGGCATAGAGTTCTTCGACCTTATGAAAGAAAAGTTAGGCGATCTCCCCATCGTTGCAGAGGATCTGGGCGACCTCTTTGACAGCGTTAAGAAGTTGCTTGACGAAACAGGCTATCCCGGTATGAAGGTGCTTGAATTTGCCTTTGACAGCGGAGAAGCCAACGACTATTTGCCCCATAACTACACAGAAAATTGTGTTGTTTATACAGGTACTCACGACAATGACACCCTTATGGGCTGGATGGCTAAGGCTAAGCCCGAGGACATTGCCTTTGCAAGAGAGTACTGCAAGATGCCTGAGTGGGAGGCTTTCAACTGGGGTCTTATCAGGACTGCCTATGAGAGCGTTGCCAACACTGCAATCATTCAGATGCAGGATATCCTGGGCTTAGGCACTGAGGCAAGAATCAATGTTCCCTCAACTCTGGGCGGAAACTGGGTGTGGAGAATCGACAGCTCAACACTCACCGATGAGCTTGCCGCTCAGCTGAAGGATATGGTTATAAAAAGTTCCAGATTGGAGGAAAAATAAAATGAGCATAATTGACAACCTTGAATTGACCGCAAAAAATTCGTTTTGCAAATCACTGAAGCAGCTTTCGGTTCCCGAGCTTCACCTCTGCCTCGGCAAGACTATGATGGGTGAGATCGCCAATGATTGGGAGAAGTGCAAAACAAAGCACGCAGATGGCAGACGTGCATACTACTTCTCCGCCGAGTTCCTCATGGGCAGAATGATGTACAATAACCTCTATTGTATGGGCATTCTTGATGAAACAAAGAAGCTTCTCAAATCCAAGGGCATTGATATAAATGTCTTTGAGGACATTGACGACGCCGCTTTGGGCAACGGCGGTCTGGGCAGACTTGCCGCCTGCTTCCTTGACTCCGCAGCTACTCAGGAGGTCCCGCTTGACGGATACGGAATCCGTTATAAGTACGGTCTTTTCAAGCAGTCCATAGTAAACGGCTATCAGGTAGAGGAGGCTGACAACTGGCAGAAGTTCAGAGATCCCTGGTGTATCCGCCGTGATGAGGATATCGTTGAGGTCAAGTTCAGAGATCAGACAGTTAAGGCTGTTCCCTATGATATGGCAGTTATCGGCTACGGCGGAAAGAGCATCAACACTCTTCGCCTTTGGCAGGCAGAGCCTGTTAAGGAGTTCGACTTTCACGAATTCAACGACTCACACTACGATAAGGCTGTCAAGGAAAGAAACGATGCCGAGAACATCTCCCGTGTTCTCTATCCCAACGACAACAGCCACGAGGGCAAGCTCCTTCGTCTGAAACAGCAGTACTTCTTCTGCTCCGCTTCTCTCCAGGATATCATCAAGAGATACAAGGCTAAGCACGGCAATGATTTTGGAAAGTTCTCTGAGGAAATTGCTATCCAGCTCAACGACACCCACCCCGTCATCTCCATTCCCGAGCTTATCAGACTTCTTGGTCTTGAGGGTATCGGCTTTGAGGATGCTCTTGAGATCGCACAGAAGACTTTTGCATATACAAACCACACAGTCCTCGGTGAGGCTCTTGAAAAGTGGAACAAGAACCTTATCAGAGAGATCACACCCGAGATCCTCACTATCAT
>CACYCD010000106.1 GCA_902772755.1 uncultured Ruminococcus sp. | reverse complement strand
TGCTAATGCTTTTCTCGTAGCAGAATACAAGATCCTTGTTGTATTTGCCGGTGTGATTTTCCTTGTTATCAGCTTTATGGGCATCATAACGGGAAGTGCCATTCTCAACTACAAGACGGGAATAGCCTTTCTGATAGGTGCCGCACTGTCCACCATTTCGGGATATTTCGGAATGAGCGTTGCAACCAAGGCAAACGTCCGCACAGCTAACGCAGCTCGCAAGAGCGGACTGGGCAAAGCACTCTCCATCGCTTTCAGCGGCGGTGCCGTTATGGGTATGTGCGTCAGCGGTCTGGGACTGCTCGGCGTGTCGCTCATTTACGCCATCACAGGTGACGACAATATCCTCTTCGGATTTTCGCTCGGTGCTTCCTCAATCGCCCTCTTTGCAAGGGTAGGCGGAGGAATCTACACCAAAGCCGCCGATGTAGGTGCAGACCTCGTGGGTAAGGTCGAGGCAGGCATACCCGAGGACGACCCCAGAAACCCCGCAACCATCGCAGACAACGTGGGCGACAACGTGGGCGACGTAGCAGGAATGGGTGCCGACCTCTTTGAGAGCTATGCAGGCTCGCTGATCTCCGCTATTTCTCTCGGCGTACTCGCTTTCAGCGGTGAGGATTCCTGGAAATATGCGATCTTCCCCTGTCTGCTGTCGGCTATCGGTCTGTTTTCATCTATTATAGGAACTCTGTTTGTCAAGGGCAAGGACGCACAGAGAGCACTCAATACAGGCTCTTATGTTGCTTCCGGTATGGTAATAGTAGCCGCAGTGCTTATCAGCCACTTCCTGCTCGGTTCATTCAAATTTGCCATTGCGATCATCGCAGGTCTTTTGGTTGGACTTTTGATAGGAACAATAACGGAGATGTACACCTCCGAGAAGTTCCCCTTTGTTAAGAAGATCGCAGAGCAGAGTGAAACAGGCTCTGCCACAACGATCATCAGCGGTCTTGCCGTTGGTATGCAGAGTACACTCATTCCGATAGTTCTCATCGGTCTCGGAATTTTTGTAGCTTATTTTGTAACAGACGGCACAGGCACAGGTGCCGAGGGTACCTCCGGCATATACGGAATCGCCCTCTCCGCAGTCGGTATGCTTTCGACCACAGGCATCACAGTAGCAGTTGACGCTTACGGTCCTATCGCCGACAACGCAGGCGGTATTGCCGAGATGAGCAACCTTGACGAGTCTGTAAGAGATATCACAGACTCACTTGACGCAGTGGGCAACACCACCGCCGCCATAGGCAAGGGCTTTGCAATCGGTTCAGCCGCACTCACAGCACTTGCACTGTTCTTCACCTTCTCGCAGAAGGTAAACCTCAAATCAATCGACATTCTTGACTACAAGGTAGTAATAGGACTGCTCCTCGGCGGTATGCTTCCGTTCCTCTTCTCCTCGCTGACAATGGACAGCGTGAGCAAGGCAGCTCAGAAGATGATCGCAGAGGTACGCAGACAGTTCAAGGAGATACCCGGTATCCTCGCCGGAAAAGCTAAGCCGGACTACAAAAAGTGCGTTGCAATTTCCACAAATGCAGCCCTCAAGCAGATGGTTCTGCCCGGCGTGCTTGCCGTAATCTCCCCCATCATCATCGGCGTAGTGTTCGGCTCGGAGGCTCTGGGCGGTATGCTCGCAGGTGCATTGGTAACAGGTGTGCTTATGGCAATCTTTATGAGTAACTCGGGCGGTGCCTGGGACAACGCCAAGAAGTACATAGAGGGCGGTCACCACGGCGGAAAGGGTTCATCAGCCCACAAAGCCGCCGTAGTAGGCGACACCGTAGGCGACCCCTTCAAGGACACCTCCGGACCCTCAATAAATATCCTCATAAAGCTTATGACAGTAGTAAGCCTAGTCTTTGCCCCCATGTTCGGCAACGGATTATTAGGATAAAAATTACGATCGCCGCTGCACAAAAATGCAGCGGCGGTTTTTTATGTCAAAAAAATATTTTCTGTTGAAAAACTATCCTCGATGATAGTCCGATATCGTTTTATCTCTTCTTCGCTAAAGCCGAAAATATCCTTCCATTCATACTTCGGCAAATAACAGCTTGCATAATGGAAGCAGTCCTTTTCATCGGGTTTTTCAATATATACCTTGACCGTGCCGTCACTCAGCATCTCCGAGTGAACGATCTCGGTCTCGTCATCAAGCGTAAGATAGGGGTACATCATTTCGGTTCACTTCCTTTTCCGTAGATATAATTATAGTATCATAGGACAGATCGATTTGCAACAATTATGTCTTGAAATATTTTTTCAAAAAGGTATTTACCTGTGTACAAAAAAATGGTACAATAGAGAGGTATATGAAAACTTAGGAGGTTTTGCTAATATGTCGGCAAAAATCAAAAAAAATACCCTGCCTCCAAACGGTAAAACACTGATAAAGAGGGGTCTCACCGGCTTTTTCTCAAACAATGCTTTTGTGCTGATCTCCTTTTTTGTTCCGTTGCTGGCAATGCTGCTTTGCTTTGCGATCAGAAATTTTGCACCGTTCGGTGATCAGCAGATACTTGTAGTTGACCTTTGGCATCAGTACTACCCGTTCTTGGTGGACTTTCAGGACAAGCTGGTTTCGGGGCAAAGTCTGCTGTACTCGTGGAGCAACGGTCTGGGCGGAAACTACCTTGCACTTATGTCCTACTACACCGCCAGCCCGATAAACTTTCTCACCGCTCTTGTTCCTGCCGAATATCTGATCGAATTTCTGATGCTCTCGGTCTGCGTGGACGTCGGCTGTGCGGCAGGCTTTATGTCGATCTTTCTCAAAAAGACGTTTCACCGTGACGGACTTCCGCTGGTGATTTTCTCGGCAGGCTACGGTTGCTGTGCGTTCTTTATGGGATATTACTGGAACATAATCTGGCTCAACACAGTCGCAATGCTCCCCTTGGTCGCCCTGGGAATGGTTATGCTCTGGCGTGAGAAGCGTTTTTGCCTGTTCACGTTCTCACTTGCACTTTCCGTCATTGCCAACTACTATGTCGGCTTATTCGCCTGCATCTTTGTTGCACTCGGCTTTATCGGCTACAGCATTATGTACTGGAACGGAATCAAGGATTTTGTGGCACGTCTTGGCAGAACAGCCCTGTTTTCGGCTCTCGCCCTTATGCTCACTGCCTTCATGACAATTCCTGCGTATTACGCTTTGGGACTGACCTACAGTGCAAACAATACCTTCCCGTCCTACTGGAATATGTACTACAACTGGTCGGAGCTTATGTCGCAGACGCTGGATTTTGTCAAGCCCTCCACAAAGGAGAACCTGCCAAACATCGCCTGCGGTGCAGCCGCAATCTACTTCGGCATCATTTATCTTTCAACCAAAAAGATACTTTGGCGAGCCAAGGGCTTTGCGGTGGCTCTGCTTGCTTTTTTGACAGTCAGCTTCAATGTAAATGTGCTTGACTATATGTGGCACGGCTTCCACTTTACAAATATGATACCTCACCGCTTCGCCTATCTGTTCAGCTTTGTACTGCTGACGATCGCTTTCCGTGCCTACACCCTGATCGAAAACGCCAAGATCTGGGACGTGCTTATCGGACTGTTCGGCAGTGTGATGCTCATAGTCATCTCAACCACCGTCAAGGCAGGAGCTCCGCTCTGGGGTACTTCTATTATGATAGCCCTGCTGTTTACGGCTACCCTGCTCTATGTCTACCGGATATATCCAAAAATAGTGCTTGACCTCATCTGCTTTGCCCTCGTGTGTGCAGAGTGCATAATCACCTGCTACATCGGCATAACCGAGGTCGGCTCTACGGGAACCTCCAACTATCCCGAGGGTGAGGAAAAAACCGCAGATATCATCAGAGCGATGGACAGCTTTGAAGAAAACACCACGGATATGTGGCGTGCGGAAATGACCAACACCCAAACCCTGAACGACGCAAGCCTGAACGACTACAACGGAGTTTCGCAGTTCTCTTCAATGAGCAATGTGTCCGTCACCAAATTTCTGGAGGAGTTCGGCGGTCAAGGCTGGCAGGGCGGAAACCGCTACAGCTATCACGAAAGCACCCCTGTGATGAACACCTTCCTCAATGTCAAGTACCTGATCTCAAGAAACGGCACCTACGGCAACGGTGACTATGTTTCACCTGTATATCAGAACGGCAACGAGGTTCTGCTGAAAAACAACTACTATGTCCCGATGGGCTTTGTGACAGACGAGGCTCTGCTGGATTACACCCTGGAGGAGAGGGACGGCGATGTGTTCTCCGACCTCAACCCCTTTGACAAGGAAAACGAGTTTTTCTCGCTTGCAACAGGAGTAGACGAGGACGTAATGGAGGTTATCGAGCCGATCGGCGTGAACACCTCAGACGGAAACAACGGATATGTTACGATAAACCGT
>CACYCD010000105.1 GCA_902772755.1 uncultured Ruminococcus sp. | reverse complement strand
GATTCCAGTGCGGAAACAAGCTTTCTTGACTTTTCTTCTATCTCACGTCTTGCTTCCTCTGAATTGTTGTTCACGGCTTTCTTCAAAAGCTGTATCGGAGGGAATATATACTCCGTCTTTTTTTGCATACCCGAGCTGACCTCTTCGGCAAATTCTTCCTCGGCGTTCTCGTCACCACCTGATTTTTTGTCCTGCGGCTCGTAGGTTTGGAAGATGTCGTCCGAGAAGAAGAGAACATCGTCCTCCGGAGCTTTCTCTTGTACCGGCTGTTCCTCCTCAACAGGGGGAGCTTCCTCCGGCTCGGTCGGTTCGTCCGTGGAATTTGCACGCTTGATAAGGTCAATAACGCCCTGTGCGTCATAGTCAAGCTCTGCCTCGGGCGGGATAGAAAAATCTATCTCGTTTACAGGCTTATCATCATGTTCAAAATTTATCGGCTCAAAAGGAGTATCGGGAGCTTCCTGCGTGGTGTCCTCGGGCTTCGGTTCTTCTCCCACATAGATATCCTCGTCACCGTATCGTTCAGGCAGAGGACGTTCTTTCTGCAGTTCCTTCTGTTTTTCCATTCTCTTTTTGCGACGCTCCGCTGTCAGCTGTCTTGCCTTATCAACACGACTCTTGGCTTTTTTGCCGATATCATAAAGTGAAACCTTGGCAATAATGAATATAAGAGCGAGCAGGATTATTGTATCAACAACTATTGTCTGGACACTGCCCAATCCGTATTTGAGCGGATGTCCCAGGATCGCACCCAGCAGACCGCTGCCTCTGTCCAAAACGCCCGTTGCCTTGTATGCGTTCATAAACTGTGTTCCCAAGTCGTTGAAATAGCCGTCTACTTCGTTTGCAGTCAAGACGAATATATCTATTGAAAACAGCACCACTAAGGACAGACACATGGCAAGCTTGGTTTTCAGCCTGTGTATCTTCTGCTCCTTCATACTCATAAAGGAGAGATAGAACAGCAAAACGGGAATAAGCAGTGCCGCAAGACCGAACAGTCCGTACAGCACACTCCTAAGAAATTCCCAGGCTACCTGCCCCGAAAAAATCAGGAGTAAAAAAGAGAGTATACCGCACGCCGCCAAAATAATAGAGCGGATGCGGTAGTTTACTGATTTTTGGGGAGCTTCCTGCTTGGGAGCAGGATCTTTCTTTTTCTCTGCGGATTGACTGCGTTTTTTTGTATCCTTCTTCTTTTCATTGCTGTCCGACTTTCTATCGGATTTTTTTGCACTCGGCATAATAACACCTTACAGTCTTGCACCGCTGAAGATATTTGTACCGGTCTGCATCTCTATCAGAGCGATAACAATACCTGCGATACCGATTACAGCGGTATAAATTGCAAAAATGTACATCTTGTCAGTCTTTAAGAACCACTTGAAGATCCAGATAGCCAGATAGCCCACCACGGCGGAAACTATCATTCCCACAACCAGCGGTACTATTCCCAAGCCGTCTGTAACACCCGGTGTTTCCACAGCATCCTTCAGCTCGAACACGGCGGAGGCAAGGATAGTGGGCGTTCCGAGGATAAAGGTATAGTCTATTGCTTTTTGCTTGTTGATGCCACGCATCTCAGCTGTTGAGAGCGTAGAACCCGAACGGGAGATGCCCGGCAGAGTTGCACAAACCTGAGTTATGCCGACAACTATTGCATCGATCACATTGTATGTAGTGCGTCCGCCCGTCTCTGAGCGTTTGCAGTTACGCTTGTTGCAGATTATTCCTATCGTGAGCAGAATAGAGGTGACAAGAAGCAGTGCCGACACCACACCGAGGTACTTGTTTCCGCCGACCAGCTCGGATACGTCCTTGAAATTAAGCTCTGTACCCGGCACAGGCAGAAACAGGATAAACAGAGGAAGCAGGCTGATCACCAGCATAAACAGCATATTTTCCTCTTCTGTGCGTTCCTTCCATTTGAACTGACGTGTGAATATCTTTTTCACAAGTGCAAAGAAAGCCTTGATCAGATCCCACAACAGCTTGTAATAGAACACGCAAACAGCTGCCAATGTTCCCACATGAAGCATTACATTAAAGAAAAAGTTGCTTTCCCCGTCCACACCGAAAATATGCTGAACCAGCGTGAGATGTCCCGATGAGGATACGGGCAAAAATTCGGTCAGACCCTGAACAATACCCATGATGACCGCATAAATATAGTCCATAATTTCTCCTTTCTGTTGTCGGGACAGCTATGAGCAGTCCCCTATCATCTCATAAAGCTCATCAAGAGCTTCACTGAGAGTGCCTACCTTGTTGATAAGTCCGCAGGCTACGGCTTCCTCCGAATCAAGGATAGTCCCCATATCAGTCACCAGCTCACCGGTTTTCATCACCAGCTTCTGATAGTCCTCACAGCTGATGCCGGAATTGTCGCTGACAAAGCGGTTTATCCTGTCCTGTATTCGCCTGAAATACTCAAAGCTCTGCGGTACTCCCAGCGTAAGACCTGTAGAACGGACGGGGTGAGCCGTCATAGCGGCACTCTTGGCAATAAAGCTTTTGTCTGCCGACACTGCTATGGGTATGCCGATAGAGTGACTTCCGCCCAGCACAAGCGAGACCGTGGGAGTTTTCATTCCTGCAATGACCTCCGCAATGGCAAGACCTGCCTCCACATCTCCGCCTGCGGTATTCAGCAGGATAAGCAAGCCCTTTATGTCGGGGCTTTCCTCAACAGCAACAAGCAGGGGTATGATATGCTCATACTTTGTAGCCTTGTTTTGCTCAGGCAGGACATAGTGACCCTCTATCTCGCCTATCACCGTAAGGCAGTGTATGAGTCTGCCGTCCCGTGAGGCGGACACCGAGCCGAGAGAAAGCATTTCCTCACAGACTTTGCCGTCCTTGTCTACAGTATATTCGCTGTTTTCCATATATAAACGCCTCCCGCTCTATTATTTGCAAATAACGGGAAGTGATACATAGCAATTCATTATAACATTTTTATTTTGCTTATTCAACTATATGAGCAACTTTTTATTGAAAAAAAGAAAATCTATGATATAATAGAAATACAATAATACTTTTTCGGAGGAACGAATTGGACAGCAACCTGATACTGGGAATAATAATCTGCGTTTTGATACTTTTTTCAGGTGTATTCTCCTGCATTGAAACAGCCTTCTCCTGCGTAAGCACCGCAAGGCTGAAAAATTTTCTCGACAGCGGAAACAAGCGTGCAAAAAAAGCACTTTATATAACCGACCACTACGACAAGGCACTGATAGCAATTCTCATTGGCAATAATATAGTAAATTTGGGCTGTTCGGCACTTGCAACAGTGCTGTGTATGAACCTGTTTCACAACTTTGCCGCAGCGATCTCCACAGGTGCTACCACCCTGCTGGTGCTGATATTCGGCGAGATAATCCCCAAGTGTATCGGTAAGGAAAAGAGTGAGGGCATAGCCCTTGCAGCCGCCGCACCGCTGAAAATACTCATGCTGTTGCTGACACCGTTTATAGTGTTTTTTTCGGCAATAAAGACAGCGGCACTCAGACTGCTGAATATAAGGAACGACTCCCCCACAGTCACCGAAGCGGAGCTGAAATACATAATAGAGTCATCGGAAAACGAGGGAGTGCTTGAAGAGGAAGAGAGTGATATGGTGCGTTCCGCACTGGAATTTGACGAAAAATCAGCTTTTGAAATACTCACCCCGAGAGTAGACCTCACGGCAATTGACATTGACGATGATTTTGAAACGAACAAAAATATCATCATACAGGAAAGATACAGTCGCATACCCGTATACAAGGGCAATATGGACAATATCCTCGGCATACTCTACACAAGGGATTACCTTGAAGAGCTGATAGCCGGCAGGACCCCCGATATCAAAGCACTGATAAAGGATGCGTTTTTCACATATAAAAACCGCAGACTGTCCGCCCTGAGAAACGACCTGAGAAAACATAAAACAAACATAGCCATAGTAACAGACGAGTACGGCGGTACGCTGGGAATAGTCACAATGGAGGATCTGATAGAGGAGATAGTCGGAGAGATCTACGACGAGGACGAGGACATCGAAAAGGAATACAGCAAGCTAAGTCCGGACAGCTACCTTGTCAGCGGAGATATGCTCCTGAGCGACCTGCTCGAAGTGATAGACCGAGAGAACTTCCGCAACGAAACCGACGCCCACACCGTAGGAGGCTTCATCTTTGAAACCATGGAAAAAATCCCCAACGAAGCCGAAACCCTAACCGTAGAAGATATGACCTTTGAAGTCAGCAAAGTAGAAGACAGAAGAATAAAACAAGTGATCCTAAAACTAAACACCCACGAACCAAACTAAAACAAAAGAGCAACCCTGCAGTGCCAAATACCGCAAGGTTGCTCTGTTATTATTTGAGTGGATTTATTGATGCTTCTTAGATGAAGGAGTCGGTATAAACTTCCATATCAGTAACAATAATCTATAACAGTAGAAATTATAAGGTTGATATAAACAAGGCTCAATGTGGCAAACAAGTCCAATCTACAACAGTAGAAATTATAAGGTTGATATAAACAATTGATGAGATGACCTACAGCGAAATATCTACAACAGTAGAAATTATAAGGTTGATATAAACGTTTTTGGAGAT
>CACYCD010000104.1 GCA_902772755.1 uncultured Ruminococcus sp. | reverse complement strand
CCGCATGACTTTGCCAAGGCTCTGTTCGCAAAGGATGAGAAAAAATGAGGAAGTTTTTGATAGCCTCCAACAACGCTCACAAGGTCGAGGAGATAAACAGAATATTAAATCCCCTGGGAATAAATGCCTTCCGTGCAAAAGACCTGGGCATAGATCTGGGCGATGTTGAAGAAACAGGCACTACCTTTGCGGAAAATGCAGAGCTAAAAGCTGTGGCAGGCTTCAAAAAATCGGGCTTGCCTACGGTGGCTGATGATTCGGGGCTGATGGTCGATGCACTGGACGGCAGACCGGGTGTTTATTCCGCACGCTATGCAGGTGAGAATGCGACAGATGCAGACAGATACACAAAGCTCCTCGGTGAGCTTAAGGACGTACCGGCAGAAAAGCGGACTGCCCGATTTGTTTCCAGCATTTGCTGTGTGCTGGAGGACGGCAGTATGATAAAGGTCGAGGGTACAAGCGAGGGCAGGATAGGCTTTGAACCAAGGGGAAGCTCCGGCTTTGGCTACGATCCCGTGTTTATTTCCCAAAGCGGAAAGACCTTTGCCGAGCTGACCGCAGAGGAAAAGGATGCAGTCAGCCACAGGGGTAAGGCTCTTGAAAAACTTGAAGCAGCACTGAGAGGTAAAAATGATAACAGGTAAACAAAGGGCATATCTTAGGGGTCTTGCAAATCCCATTGAAACTATACTGTACATCGGCAAGGGCGGAATAACAGAGCAGGTCATAAAGCAGGCGGACGATGCACTCACCGCAAGAGAGCTTATCAAGGGAAAAACCTTGGAAAACGCACCGCTTTCTTCAAGAGAAGCTGCCGTACAGCTTTCGGAAATACTGAAAACCGAGGTAGTACAGGTGATAGGCTCAAAATTTGTACTCTACAGAGAAAACCCCGATGAACCGCAGATAAAACTGCCAAAGGTGAAAAAAAGATGAATTACGAGGATTACAAGCAGCTCATAAGTCAGCGTATGGGGGAAAGACGTTATATACACAGCGTCAATGTTGCAAAGCAGGCAAAGCTCCTTGCAGAGAAGTTCGGCTGTGATGCGGACAAGGCAGTAGTCGCAGGCATACTTCACGATGTTACCAAGGAAACGCCACCCGAGGAACAGCTTGCCCTGATGAACAACGGCGGAATAGTTTTAAACGAAGTGGAAAGATGCGGTACAAAGCTGTGGCACTCCGTATCGGGTGCAGTGTACGTCAGAGATGTTCTTAAAATCGATGATGAGGATATCTTTAACGCAATACGCTATCACACCACGGGTAGGGCAGGTATGTCGCTGCTTGAAAAGGTCATATTTGTAGCCGACTTCACAGGCGAGGAAAGAGATTATCGTGACGTTGATATTATGCGTGAAAAGGCACTGAGAGATCTTGACGAGGCTATGCTCTACGGTTTACAGTTCACCATAAAAGACCTTGCAAGCCGTTCAATGGCTATCCACCCCAATGCAATAGCCTGCTACAATGAATTGATTTTAGAAGGAAGATAATTATGGAAACTATAGATCAGGCTCGCCTGATAGCCAAAGCCCTTGCAGGCAAAAAGGCTCTTGATATTCAGGTGATAAGGATTTCAGATGTATCCGTGCTTGCCGACTATATGGTCATAGCAACAGGTACAAGCTCAACTCACGTAAAAGCCTTGGCTGATGAGGTCGAGTACAAGCTCGATGAGGCAGGCTATACCGTAAGCCACATCGAGGGCTACCGTGGCAACAGCTGGATATTGATGGATTATATTGATATTTTAGTTCACATTTTTGACGATGAATCCAGAAAATACTACAATCTTGAGAGATTGTGGGAGGACGGAGAACCCGTTGAATTTGAGAACATTGAATAACGGAGGACAAAATTGAAGTACGATCACAAAGAAGTAGAAGCAAAATGGCAAAAAATCTGGGAAGAAAAGGGTTGCTTTCACGCAGAAGAAAATTCTGATAAAGAAAAATTCTACGCTCTCATAGAGTTCCCCTATCCCTCGGGTCAGGGTCTTCACGTAGGTCACCCCAGACCCTACACCGCTCTTGACGTTGTTTCAAGAAAAAAGCGTTTGCAGGGATATAATGTGCTTTATCCCATCGGCTGGGACGCATTCGGCTTGCCCACAGAGAACTACGCCATCAAAAATCATATCCACCCCGAAGAGGTCACAAAGAAGAATGTGGCAAGGTTCAAAAAACAGATACAGTCCCTCGGCATTTCCTTTGACTGGAGCCGTGAGATAAACACCACCGACCCCGACTACTACAAATGGACACAGTGGATATTTTTACAGCTCTTCAAAAAGGGTCTTGCCTACAAAAAAGAAATGGCTGTAAACTGGTGTACCTCCTGCAAATGCGTGCTTGCAAATGAAGAAGTCGTAAACGGAGTATGCGAACGCTGCGGAAGCGAAGTAGTCAGAAGGGTAAAATCCCAGTGGATGCTCAAAATAACCGAGTATGCCGACAGGCTCATATCCGACCTTGATTTAGTTGATTATCCGCCCAGAGTCAAGGCACAGCAGATAAACTGGATAGGCAAATCCATGGGTGCCGAGGTGGATTTCAAGACCACAGAGGGCGATATTCTCAAGATCTACACCACAAGATGTGATACACTCTTTGGTGCAACATATATGGTCATCTCGCCCGAGCACCCCTGCATTGAAAAGTGGAGCAGCAGGATAAAGAATATCGACGAGGTAAGGGCATATCAGAACGAGGCTTCCAAAAAGTCTGATTTTGAGCGTACCGAGCTTGCCAAGGACAAGACCGGTGTTATGCTTGACGGTGTAAAAGCCATCAATCCTGTAAATAATACCGAGATACCGATATTTGTTTCCGACTATGTGCTTATTTCCTACGGAACAGGTGCTATTATGGCAGTTCCTGCCCATGATACCCGTGACTGGGAGTTTGCAAAGAAGTTTGACCTCCCGATAATTGAGGTAGTCAAGGGTGGAGAGGACGTCCAAAAAGAAGCCTTCACCGACTGTGCAACAGGTGTGCTTGTCAATTCGGGCTTTATCAGCGGTTTGTCTGTTGAGGACGCTAAGAAAAAAATGATAGGGTGGCTCACTGAAAACGGTGTAGGTACGGCAAAAACCAACTTCAAGCTCCGTGACTGGGTGTTCTCCCGTCAGAGATACTGGGGAGAGCCTATACCGATTGTACACTGTGACAAGTGCGGATATGTTCCGATTCCCGAGAGCGAGCTTCCGCTGAAGCTCCCTATGGTAGATTCCTACGAGCCTACCGACACGGGCGAATCTCCGCTTTCAAAAATGACCGACTGGGTGGAAACGACTTGTCCGCACTGCGGAGGAAAAGCTCACAGAGAAACCGATACAATGCCACAGTGGGCAGGTTCATCATGGTACTTTTTGAGATATATGGATCCCCACAACGACACAGCACTTGCCGGTAAGGAAGCTCTCGAATACTGGTCGCCCGTTGACTGGTACAACGGCGGTATGGAGCATACCACCCTGCACTTGCTCTACAGCCGTTTCTGGCACAAGTTCCTCTATGACATCGGCGTTGTTCCCACTCCCGAGCCGTATGCAAAGCGTACCAGCCACGGAATGATACTCGGCAGTGACGGCGGAAAAATGAGCAAATCAAGGGGCAATGTCGTAAATCCCGATGATATAGTTGAGCAGTACGGTGCGGACACCATGCGTTTGTATGAGATGTTCATAGGCGATTTTGAAAAAGCCGCTCCGTGGAATGAGGCAAGCATCAGGGGCTGTCGCAGATTTGTTGAAAGATATTTCAATCTTCAGACTAAGCTCATTGAGGGCAACACCATTCGTCCCGAGCTTGAATCCGCCTTCCACAGGACCATCAAAAAAGTCGGTGAGGATATCGAGAACATCAAGTTCAACACCGCCATTGCAGCACTTATGGCACTTATGAACGATATCACAGAGGCAGGCAGCATCAACAAAAAGGAGTATGCGATCTTTTCGATTTTAATGAACCCATTTGCACCGCACATCACGGAAGAGGTGTGGAGTACCATGCAATTGGGCGAAGGCATTATCGCAGAGCAGAGCTGGCCTGTTTATGATGAGTCGAAGTGTAAGGAAAACGAGATCGAGATCGCAGTTCAGGTCAACGGCAAAATACGTGCAAAGCTTATGATCCCTGCCGATGCCGATCAGTCAACTGCCATTGAAATTGCAAAAAATGACAGCAATGTGAAAAAATCCCTTGAAAATATGAACATCATCAAGGAGATCTACGTCAAGGGCAGACTGGTTAATATCGTTGTAAAACCCTGAATAAAACTTAATCTAACAATCTTCTGGTAAAATTCTATATTTTCCTTGACAAGTAATAGGATTATGTAGTATAATCTTTTTTGCGACAAGCAAACAATACCCATGCCAAGTGGCAGATGGGAGGGAAATATAGTGGCAGAAGTAAGATTAAAAGAAAATGAATCTCTTGAAAGTGCATTGAGAAGATTTAAGAAGCAGTGTGCCAGAGCCGGCGTTATCGCTGAGGTTCGCAAAAGAGAAGCTTACGAGAAACCGTCAGTAAAGCGTAAAAAGAAATCTGAAGCAGCTCGTAAAAGAAAATATAAGTAATCATTACTTATATACCGGCGGACAGTTTCCAACTGTCCGCATTTTACTATCCGGAGATGAATATATGAAGTTACTTGTTTTGCTGGGACCCAACATGAATATGGTGGGAATTAGGGAAAAAGCAGTATACGGCACGGATACTGCCGAAATGATAGATCAAAATATCACCGAATGGGCAGCTGCCGCCGGCTTTGACTGCGATATTTTTCAGTCAAATCACGAGGGTGAGCTGATCGACAAAATACATTCCGCCCTCGGAGTGTATGACGGGATAATAATAAATCCCGGTGCATTGACGCATTACAGCTACTCACTGCACGACGCAATAGCTGCAGTGGAGCAGATACCCACGGTGGAGGTACATATGTCCAATGTACAAAGCCGTGACCTCTTCCGCCACAATTCGGTTATCTCCGATGTGTGTGTAGGAGTTATCTGCGGATTCGGCAAATACAGCTATCAGCTTGCCATAGAAGCATTCAGGGAGCTGATCTGATGGATGTTTACGGCAGGAGGATATCCAAGCTCTTTGAATTGAGCGAAAACACGGGGAAATCACTGTTGCTGACGGACGACAAAAACATCTATTACTATACGGGTCTGTGGGACAGCAACGGATATCTCTGCATTAGCGGACAGAGGGCAGTTCTGTTGGTGGATTTTCGCTATGGTGAAATTGCTCAGAAAACCGTAAGCTCCGCAGAAACAGAGGTTTATGAAAAACTGTACGAATCACTTGACCGCCTGATAAAATCAGATGAACTGCTTGTCGAAACCAACAAGATGACTGTACAGGATTTCAAGACCTTTTCCGAAAAGCTGAAAACCGAAGTATCCGACAGTGATGAACTCTCACAAGCTGTAGAGCATCAGAGAATGATAAAGGACAGTACGGAGATACAGCTTTTGCAAACGGCACAGCAGATAGCAGAACAAGCCATGCTTGACGTTCTGCCGATGCTCAAACCCGGTGTGACTGAAAGATCTATTGCAAATGAGCTTGAACACAGAATGAAGTGCCTTGGTGCCGAATGTTCGTCCTTCGACCTGATAACGATAACAGGCAAAAAAACCTCGCTTCCGCACGGAGTACCCTCCGATGATATCGTCAGGGACGGTGATTTCTTCACCTTTGACATAGGTGCGGTCTACAAGGGATATCACAGTGATATGACAAGGACTTATGCTGTGGGACACTCTACCGAAGAGATGAAAAAGATCTATGACATAGTTCTCACCGCCCACACAAGAGCTATGCAGGCGGTAAAGCCCGGTGTGAAATGCTCGGAGATAGACAGGATAGCCCGTGACTATATCTATGAAAACGGCTATAAGGGCTGTTTCGGTCACTCTACAGGACACGGAGTGGG
>CACYCD010000103.1 GCA_902772755.1 uncultured Ruminococcus sp. | reverse complement strand
CCTCTGTTTTCTTTTTCTTTTCCGCTTTAGGAGCAAAAAATCTGCGTTTGGGTTTCTCCGGCAGACCGACAAGCTCGGGCGGAGCTTCTTCAGCTGTCATCACCTCTTTGAGGTCGAGGTCCTTGTCGCCCGTTGTAATTTCAAACATCAGATTTTCTGCATCTGTAAATTCCTTGCCCTCTGCTCTCAGCTTTGCCTGATACTCACTGTTAAAATACGTGCCGGGGATATCCGTTTCCCTGCTGTCGCTCTCATTTTCGACGGCATCGCCTATGATAAAGGTATCGTCCGCTTCATTCAGGTAAGAATCCCTCTGGCTGTAGGTACCGCTGGAGTAGTAGCCGTAGCCCTCATCACTGAGTACGGGGTTGTTTGAATCGTAGGCTGACTCGGAGGTTATGTAAAAATCTCCGAGATTTCTCGCTTGCTTACGCTTTTTTTCAAAGCGTCGGATATTCTCCGCCTTGCGTTCCTCAAACAGCTCAAGTATCTGTTCGTTCGTTTCTATGATCTTCACGGTTTTTAAGTTCTTGGCATTTTTGGTAACTTCCAGATTAAACAGGAAAATATATAAAGCGATCAGCGTCAGCTCGACTGCAACCAGGATCTTCTTATAATCGCCATCGTTGTAGCCGTGGAAATACAGATTGGCGGCAACGGATACATCATAAGTCATCAGCAGAGCCATTGCAGGTATGCCGAAGATAAACAGCCTCTTGACGGGATTTTTCTGCTTTATCACCGATACGACATTTATAACATTAAAGGTATACAGGGCAATGAACATATACGTAAAAATTTCCATAACATCAGTCATTGCAACCGAGGTCGTACTGTTTTGTATAAAGAAGGTCACCAGTCTGATAATAGCCCAAACAGGGATAAGCACAAGATAGATAGCGGTTTTGTAATCCGGCTTTCTCGCACTGACGTGTATCCAGCTCAGCATAAAGAAGCCAAACGCAGCCGCACCCGAAAAGATGACGTTGAACACCATTGAAACCGAGACCCTGCCCATAAGCATAGCCTCAGACAAGTAACAGCCAAGGTCTATCACCGCCACCGAAGCGGTGAACAGACACACTGCACCTGCGGACAGATTTTTTTTGATGCTGTAGACAGGGGCAGTCTGACGATCCGTTAAGGAAAGAATACAAAGCACAAAAAACGTGAGAAGTACAACAACAATAGCCGAATAAGAGGCGATTATGCTGTCCTTTGAGGCAAAGGGAGGAAAGCTATAGCCCGAAAGCTCCACGTATTTTTGATAGAGCTTTATTGCCGACATCATCAAAAATGACGGAATCAAGATAAACCAAGCTTTTTTTATTCTCATAGACTAACCCTTTTTCTTACATATCACGGTAATGTCTTACCTGTCTTTTTCTCTTTTTAGCGTTCTTATTGTGCTTTACTATCACAAAAAGATATATGATGAACAAAAATGCCACAATAATTGCCGCACCGATAAAATACACCGAGGTCAGCACACTCTTCAGTATATCCAAAATATAGAGCAGATTACTGCGTTCAACACTTTCATCTGCAAGCAGGCGAATGGTTGCGACCTTGTCGTCCTTATAATAAACATCAGCAGTACCGACATAATCACCCTGTTTTACTGGGGCATTTATTGAAGAAGGTACATTTGGGATTATTTCAATATCGCTGGTCTGAACC
Organism: uncultured Ruminococcus sp.; assembly: GCA_902772755.1. Taxonomy (GTDB): domain Bacteria; phylum Bacillota; class Clostridia; order Oscillospirales; family Acutalibacteraceae; genus Ruminococcoides. The sequence goes on along the minus strand of CACYCD010000103.1, from coordinate 1,213 downwards.
GCATCGGTCAGCAGTGCGTTGTAGTCGGTCTCGGGGCTGAGCTGAATCGTACTCTTGTCCCAGGAGAGATTAACCTTTTCTTCGCAGACGGGTGTTTCCTTTGAAACGATCTCCCTCAGCTCGATATTTCGGAATGCCCAGCGAAAGAGTGCGGCGGCGTCCTTCATCGTGTCATAGGTTTCTTCATCGATATACGGAGCGTGAAGCAGAATAGCTAAGTAGCTGTAGCCATCGGCAACTGCCATAGTTGCAAGGCATCTTCCTGCTTCATCTGTTGTACCTGTTTTAATTCCCTTGGCATACTTATAATAGTAGGTGCTGTCGGTGGAATCAAGCATGTGGTTTGTGCTGATTCCCGTGTAGTCGCCTATCTCATAGTAGCTGGAGCTTGTGATCCTGCTGAAAAGAGGCATAGTCAAGGCACACTTGGTAATTTTTACCATATCATTGGCAGTGGTGTAGTGATTGGGGTCGTGCAGACCGTGAGGGTTTACAAAATGAGTGCTGTTACAGCCCAGCTCGGAAGCCTTGGCATTCATTTTTTTGACAAAGCTGTCAACACCCTTGTTGCCTGCCACATAGTCCGCAAGCACCAGAGCCGCATCGTTGCCCGACTCTATCATCATACACTGCAAAAGCTGTTCGACCGTCAGGCTGTCGCCGACAAACTGACTTGCACCGGAGAGCGAGCTGCCTGTTCCTGCAAGCTCATTGATAAGCTCCTCCTTTATGTAGACCTTTTTGCTGAAATCCTTCACGCTTTCCGCAACGACAATATAGGTCATGATCTTGGTCAGTGAGGCAGGATATCTCTTTTTATCGGCAGCCTTGCTGAAAACAGTAATACCTGTATCAAGATTCACCAATACTACGGAGTCCGACTTGGTTTTTACATTACAGCCATAGTCCATATCCTTAAATTTCGTCGTTACCTGAGTACCGTCCTTGACCTCATCTTTAACGGCTAAGGCACTCAGCGTTGAGCTGCCAAAAGCTACAGCAGCAATCAGCATCACTGAAACAATTGAGAAAATTCTTCTTTTCATTGAAAAAGTACCTCGTTAAATAAATTTGAGAACTCAGCACCCCTTTGAATGCCGATACTACTACTATACTACAAAAGGACAAAACTTGCAATTAAAATTTTTAAAAAAATGGAGATACTTTTTTATTATTATGGACGATAAGAGCCGGAAATGAGAAATATCTCCTT
>CACYCD010000102.1 GCA_902772755.1 uncultured Ruminococcus sp. | reverse complement strand
GCTGAGATAAGTCTGCCTGCCGTACCCGAGAGGTAGGAGTCGTACTGATACTCAACGCCGAGCAGTCCCTGATCGTCCGAGCCTGTAAAGCCGATAACGGCGGAGGCAAGCTCATTGTAGGGATAATAACGCTTGTAGTCGTCAAGCAGGTCGATTATTCCCTCAAGCTCAAACTTCTTTTTGAGGGTCTCCTGCAGCTTGAGGAGCTGTTTTCTCTCTGCTGTTTCTATTTTACGCTTGACATTTACATAATAGGACTTTTCCTTTGTAAGCTCCAGCACCTCGGCATATTTCAGGTCAAGTATCTTTGCAAGCTTCTTTGCGGTGTACTTTCGCTGTTCATCTGTCTTAAAGTTGATGGGAGCCATAACAACACGCCAAACGGAGGCACTCTGAGCCAGCACCTTGCCGTTTCTGTCGTATATAGTACCTCTTTTGGCTGATATCTCGGTGTCGTGAAGCTGTTGTTCAACAGCACGCTGGGTCAGCTCCTCACCCTTAACCAGCTGAAGATAACCTATCCTTCCGAACACCGAACCAAAGCCGAAGACAAGTATTATTGTCAAAAGGATAACCGCTCGCTGACCGAGCTTTTGTCCGGAACCTTTTTCAGATTTTGGCATTAACAGTCCGTCCCCTTCAATAATATAATACTCTTATGAGCAAAAAAGAGTAAAGCAGTTTATAACTTCTTTACCCTCTCACGCAGCAGAGCTCTTTGTGATGCTGCATTAAATTCTATTCACCGAGCTTATCGGTTATGACCACAAAGAGGATATTGCGTCTGCAATTTTATCAAAAACACTTTCCTCTGACTCAACGGTGATCTCTGCCTTGTCGCCGTTGGAAAGATCTACAAACTCCTTCTGAGCATTCGAGCTTTTTGTCATACCAAGCTCATTTTTTGCATATTCTTCAATTATAGCTGTTGTATACTTTGCGTCAACGTTCATCTGCATCTGGGTGTACTCACTCTGGGAGTTTTTGAGTACCTCCTCGGCGTCTGCGATCTGCTGATTAAGCTCTGTCAGCTGAACATTGCCGTAGATTATTATGCCCGTAACAAAGACGATCATTGCCGACACCGTAAAGCCGAATGCAAGCTTAAGCTTGCTGTGCTTACGACGTTTGGCTTTTTCGATTTTCTTTTTCGGAATACGCACGACCTTGGCTTGTCCGCCGTTCTGACGTCTGCGGTCGGGGGTTCTTTGGGGTCTCCTCGCAGGACGCTGACGGGCGGGTGAGCCGTAGGAGCTTTCAAACAAGCTCATATCATACGCATTGTTATTGCTGAATGCCATAGCTTCACCTTTCTGAATTTATCGTAAAAGATACGCAAAGGCACATATCTTGAATTTGTTTTCTAAATCTGTATGCTCACCTGATTGGACATCATATTATTATCATTTTACTGCAAAAAAACAATTTTGTCCAGTGTAAAAGCCTAATTTGCTTCACATATGGGAGTTATTCCGCATATCACACAAAAACAGCTTTGCATATCATAATTTTTCGCACACTCTGAGCTTTGCACTTCGGCTTCTGGGGTTGTTCTCCAGTTCCTCGGCAGACGGCTCTATGGGCTTGCGAGCAACAAGCTTTGCCTTTGGCTTGTTACCGCATACGCACACAGGAAAATCCTTCGGGCAGGTACAGCCCTGACACCACTGTGCCATTTTTTGCTTTACTATCCTGTCCTCCAGTGAATGGAAGGTTATCACAGCCAGCCTTCCACCCTTTGCAAGCATCTCAAATGCACCGTCAAGACCCTTTTCAAGCTGGTCAAGCTCTGAATTGACTTCTATCCTCAGTGCCTGAAAGGTCTTTCTTGCCGGATGCCCTTCTCGCCTGACACGCTGAGGTACGCTTTGCTTTATGATCTCTGCAAGCTCCAGCGTGGTTTTTATCGGCTTTTCGGCTCGTGCCTCAACTATGCCCCTTGCGATCGATGGGGCGTATTTGTCCTCGCCGTACTTATATATGATATCTCTCAGCTCCTCATAGCTGAGCTTGTTCACCAGATCGGCAGCTGTTTTTCCGCTTTGGCTCATACGCATATCAAGCGGTGCGTCCTTGTGAAAGCTGAACCCTCTTTCGTCCGTGTCCAGCTGATGACTGCTGACGCCGATATCAAGCAGTACGCCGTCAACCACATACAGCCCTCTTTTGTTCAGCAGCTCCTTCATATCGCCGAAGCAACCCATAATAACAACTGAGTTCGGCTCGTTCTTAAAGCGTTCCTTGACTGTCAGCACTGCATCGGGGTCACGGTCAATGGAGATCAGCCTGCCGTTGCTCAGACGGGCGAGGATCATTGCGGAGTGACCTCCGCCGCCTGCAGTGCCGTCAACATATATGCCGTTTTCCTTGATATTCAAAGCAGCTACCGCCTCATCGGGCATAACGGAAATATGATCAAACTTCATACCTAACCTCTGTCAACTGTCAGAATTTCAAAAGCTCCAAAGCATCTTCAAGGTACTTTTGCTTTTGAATTGCAATAAACTCGTCAAACTTCTGCTTGTTCCACACCTCGATGCGTGTGTCCATACCCACAACTATGGCTTCGTTTTCTATTCCGCTGTTTTCTCGCAGGGTTTGGGGGAGCGGTATCCTGCCCTGAGAGTTGGGGCTGACAAGTGTTGTCGCAGAAAACAGGATATACTGCATTGCCATAGCCTTGGGACCCGGCATCTCACGTATCTGCTCACGCAGTTTTTTAAACTCGGCAACAGACATTATCTGGATATTGTCAGCAAATCCGCCCGTGACGTAGAACTCATCACCAAGCTCATCTCTGAAACGCTGAGGCAGAATTATCCTTCCCTTATTGTCGACCGCATGAACCGACATTCCCGAGAACATATCTGCCACCACCTTTACATGAGCTTATAAAAATGACACCGAACGCATCTGTCAAATCCGTGACTGACACAGTTTGACACCAAACGCCACTTTTGTAACCTCTATTATATACCATACGAGGCAATATTGCAAGGGTATTTATTACAAATTTATTACTTAAATAAAAATACCTTAATCTTTGCCCCATAAATTTACGACCCTGTTATCCCAAGTCTGAGATAACAGGGTCGTTTTTGAATTATTTACCGGTCTGCACACAGCCGGTCAAGTGACGAGTCGGTGTGAAATTATGTTATTTATGTCCCATCAAAAGCTAGGAACACAATTAACCTCTGCATATCCGACAATACCATCTATCGTTACCTTTATCATAGCCGAACCTACATTAACAAAATGATATTCACCTGTTTGGGCATTGATAGTTACTACCTCGGAGTTG
>CACYCD010000101.1 GCA_902772755.1 uncultured Ruminococcus sp. | reverse complement strand
GGCTCTTATTGAGGAGATGGCACCGTTTGGCGAGTCCTCGACTGCTATGCACTGCTCTGGGGGCAGGTTCAGTTTTTGGCAGGCGAGTAGGTAGATGTCTGGTGCAGGCTTGGAGTTATTCACCATACCTCCGCACACATACTCGTCAAAATAGTCGAACAGTCCCACACCCGAGAGGTACTTTCTCGCTCTTTCGAGGGGAGATGAGGTCGCCAGGGCGATTTTATACCCATTCTCTTTTAAAAACGGCAGTATCCTGTCCGCCCCTGTTTTTATCTCTACGCCCTTTTCATCTATATAGTGTTCCATTCGCTTTATTCGTTCGGCTTTTACTGCCACATAGTCGAGCTTTTCTCCGAAAAAACCCTTCAGCTTTTGTTCGGCGGCTTTGCCTGTCAGCGAACGCATTTGCAGAATGTGCTCCTCCGTTGCCGGAAATCCGAAGCTTCTCAGTGCTTCTATCCAGAATCGCTGATAGAGTATTTCTGTATCGAGCAATACTCCGTCCATATCAAAAATTACACCCTTGATCTTCATATATTCCTCCTGTGTGTTAATATTCAGGTCGATTTTTCGCTGCTATAACGCTGTACCAGAATTATTCCCGTGGCGATCAGAGTTACCGATATGAGATTTACCACTGTCAATACCTCTTCACCCAGCAGTATTCCGCTCCAGATAGTACCGAAAATCGGTATCAGCAGGTTGAAAATCACTATTCGTGAGGCAGGATTGTATTTGAGCAGTGCCGTCCATACCGTAAAAGAAACCGCCGAAACGATGCCGAGATAGATCACGAGAAAATACTTTACATTTGAATCAAAGCTCAGTCCGCCACCCATCAGCAGACCGAGGGCGATCAGTGCGAAACCGCCTATAAGCAGATGATAGGCAGAGATGACGGAGGTTTCTTTTCCTATGCTTATATGCTTTCCGTACAGATTTCCGAACGTGGCGGCAACTGTTGACAGCATAACAAGTCCCTCTCCCATAAAGGACAGGTCTCCGTCAAACAGGCTGTCAATATTTATTACAGCTATGCCTGCTATGCCGATGATACAGCCTGCGGTCTTTGCGGCGGTCAGCCTGTCATTTTTGAAAAAAATCGCAGAGCCTATCACGCCCAGAAAAGAACCGAGTGCCGTAATAACAGAGGTCTTTGTGCCTGTGGTGTTGGAAAGTCCGATGTAGGACAGGAGATATTGCAGGAATATCTGAGAAAAACCCAGCAGTGTAATTTTCGGAAGCTCCGTTAGAGAGGGTCTGATAAATCTTTTGGCACCTATGCACCCAACGGCAAGCACCATAACGCCCGCAAGAAAGAATCTTATACCGGCAAATAGTATTTTGTCTGCATAGCCGTCAGAGGTGATTGCGAAAATTTCGTAAGATTTTTTTATCACGGGGAAGGCAGTACCCCAGAGGGCAACGCAGAGAAGTGCGAGTAAAAGTGAAATAATGTTGTTGCTGAATATATTTTTTGCTTTCATATTACCATTCTAACATAAATCAAAATAAAATGATACATATTAGTACAAAATAACAATTGTTTTTTTTGGCTTACAATGATATAATAAAGTAAATATGGGAATGGGGTTATTATGAATCAGGAGAATACAGAAAACAGTTCAGTCAGCTTAAAAAAACAAATACTTTACATAGCGGTTTTTATCCTGCTTATTGCTATCACACTGTACACAATTGCCGGCAGGAACGATGAACTGACGCTAAGGGGATTTATACGCTATTCGATGAGTATGGATATCCCGTGGATCATTGCAGGTGCAGGCTGTGTGTTCCTGTTTATCCTGTTTGAGGGCTTGAGTATACGGTACATCGCTTCAAAGCTGGGGCATAAGTGCGGTTACTACAACAGCTGTGTCTATGCTGCGGCGGATATCTATTTTTCGGCTTTGACACCCTCGGCTACGGGCGGGCAGCCTGCCTCGGCTTACTATATGGTCAAGGACAAGGTGCCTGCGTCAATTACAACTATCACGCTGGTGCTGAATATTATGCAGTACACGCTGTCAATAGCTGTAGTTGCAGGGATATGCTTCCTCACCCGTCCGGAGTATTTCGGAGAGTTTGATCCGTGGTCAAGTACCCTGATAATTCTTGGAATAGTGTTTCAGCTTGGTTTTGCACTTATGTTTGCGTTTGTGATATTCTTTCCGAATATAATAAAACGGTGCGGAGTATTTTTGATAGATCTTTTGTCAAAAATACGTATTGTAAAAAAACGTGAGGAAAAGCTCAGCGACCTTGACAAAATGATAGAGGATTACCGTCGCTGTGCGGATATACTCAAAAAGTCACCCGTTATCATCTTTGTGTCGTTTTTGTTGAACACTCTGCAAAGATTTGCGATAATCAGCGTGACTTACTGTGTGTACAGGGCATCGGGTCAGAGTGCCGCCTCGTACTTTGATATCTCCGTTATGCAGGGATATGTGGTCATAGGCACAAACAGCCTGCCTGTACCCGGCGGAGTGGGAGTTGCGGATTATCTTTTCCTTGACGGCTTTAATGAACTGATTCTCGATCCCGTACACTCGGAGCTGATGAGCAGGAGCATATCCTTCTATGTGTGTATAATTTTATGCGGAGCGATGACGCTTCTTCACCACGCTTTGATAGTAGTACGTCAAAATAAGAAAGTAAAACAATAGAGAGGTAGTATATGCTTGGATTTTATAACTACACGGTAATATTGACTTACATCTCCCTATGCTCTGCAGTGACGGGAATTTTCACTGCAATGGCAGGCACGGGACATCCGTTTATCGCAACCACCTGTCTTATGGTCAGCGGTCTGTGCGATGCCTTCGACGGAATGGTAGCCCGACACAAGACGGACAGAACCAAAGCGGAGAAAAACTTCGGAATACAAATAGATTCACTGGTCGATCTTGTGGCATTCGGCGTTTTGCCCTGTGCCATAGGTTATTCGTGCTATATTCGATACTATATAAATAATGAAAAGAATATTATCCTCAGTGACAATATTTCATTTTTGAAGCCGCTTTCAAGTGCAAAGCTTGAGATATACTTTATTGTGTTCTGTCTTTATGTGCTGGCTGCGGTAATAAGACTTGCATACTTCAACGTGATGGAGGAGGAGCGTCAAAGCAAGACCAATGAAAAACGCAAGGAATATACCGGTTTGCCCGTGACCTCCGCAAGCCTGATTTTTCCGATAGTAATCATTATCCAGTATATTGTCGGTGATACTATAGATATTTCACCCTTCTATGTGGCAGTTGTGGCAATAACGGCATTCCTCTTTGTCAGCAAGCTGAAAATTAAAAAACCCGGAGTAAAAGGAGTAATGATAATGGTAGCGGCAGGGGTGCTTCTCTATGCGGTTATGATTATCCTGTATACGAATTATGCACACTGACAGAAAAACAATTGCAAGAGAAAATTTAACCGAAGGCGGATTCTTACGCTTTCTATATAATAATGCGTTCGGCAGAGTAATATTAAAGGCTGTTACTCTGCCTTTTATTTCGGTTATCGGCGGAGCTTTTATGAACAGCGGTTTATCAAGACTGATGATCAAGGGCTTTATCAAGAACAACGGGATCGATATGGACGACTATATCGATGACGGCTACAAGTGCTTCAATGACTTTTTTACAAGAAGGATCAAGGACGGCAGGCGGAGCTTTGAGGGTGACAAAACTGTGCTTTGCTCCCCCTGTGACGGCAAGCTCAGTGCATACAGGCTCAACAAAACCACTGTAATGCCGATAAAGGGCAGTGTCTATACTGTAGAACAGCTCCTTGACAACAGGGCATTGGCGGAAAAATATGAGGACGGTGTATGCGTTGTGCTTCGTCTGGCGGTTGACGACTATCACCGCTACAGCTACCTTGACAACGCCGTAAAAGGAGAAAACGTCTTTATCAAGGGCAGATTGCATACCGTTCAGCCGATCGCACTGGAAAAGCTTCCTGTCTTTGTGCAGAACAGCCGTGAGTATACCGTGATGGAAACAGAGAGCTTCGGGACTGTGACGCAGGTCGAGGTGGGTGCTTTGATGGTGGGAAAAATCAGCAACCTGCATGGGGCTTGCTCCGTAAAAAAGGGAGAGGAAAAGGGAATGTTCCTCTTTGGCGGCTCAACCATTGTGTTGCTGTTTGAAAAGAACAGAATCATTCTTGACGATGAGCTTTTTGAAAACACTGCGGACGAAAAAGAAACCATTGTCAAGCTGGGTGAGAGAATTGGACGTTCGGCTTTTTAAACAAAAATGCTCTAAAAACGGGGTGCGTTTGGATCTAGTATAAAATCGTTCAGTACTTTTTTGTAGAATGTTTACAAAAATTATGTGATTATTTTGTGAAGTAAAAAGGTTTAATATTTGTAACAACTGTGTTATAATAAAATCAGTTTTTAGTTTCGGGTTAAACAACTCCCGAAGCTGATAATGTTTTTAAAAATTTTTTGGAAAAGGAGGAATATGTTTGAAAAGGAAAGGCAAGCTTGCGTCTGTGCTGAATAGATCAACGGTGGCTACCCTGCTTGCAGTGATGCTGGTAATTTCATCATTTTCTGCAATTGCGGTTTCTTCCGATCTGTTTTCATCAGGTGGCAAGAAGGATATTGTTTCCTCGTCTGCTCCCACCGATACGGAGAACTTTGACTACTATGCCGAAAACGGATTTACCCAGAGCAATATTATGCCTGTGAATGCTGCGTACTACGATTACCTGTCAGATGCTGAGCGTTCAAACGGCTGGCTCTATCCGATCCAGGCAGGTACGGGCTTTGAAGGCTCGCAGAACAACTGGTATCCGTTCTGGAATTTCAATGACGATATCAAAAACCTGGCTGCGTCAAATTCGTCATGGAAGTATCCGCTCTACTTCGGTAACTTCTGTAATACGGGACGTGCCTATATGGGCAAGAACAACGACCACGGCGG
>CACYCD010000100.1 GCA_902772755.1 uncultured Ruminococcus sp. | reverse complement strand
GTTATGCTGTTTTTCAGACAGAAGTACAAGAAGTACCAGCTGCTGCTTAGAAAAAGCGAATCCGAGTACCGTTCATTTATGCAGGAGACCCTTGCCGACCTTACGGTGATAAAGACCTTCCGTATGGAGGACAGAAACCAACAGAAAATGGAAGATTTTAAAACCAAAAGACTTAGGCTGATATTTTTAAATTCAAGGCTCAGCTCGATCATTACAGCGATTATGAGGCTTGTATACAGTCTTGGCTATGTGGTGGCATTTTGCTGGGGTTCTTATCGTATTTCAAAAGGAGAAATAACCTACGGCACACTGACTGTGTTTATCACCCTTGTATCGCAGGTACAGGGTGCTGTCAGCAACCTGGCAGGCGTGGTGCCTAAGATGTACAGTATGCTGGTTTCTTCAAAGCGTATCTGTGAGGTTTCGGAGAACGACAAGGAAGTGTACAGCGGAAAGACCGATGTACCCGATTCGGTGGCACTTGAGATAGAAAACGTCAGTTTTTCGTATGATGATAACAAGCCTGAGATAATCTCCGACCTGAGCTATTCCGTTAGAGCCGGTGAAAAGATAGGTATTATAGGTCCCTCGGGTGCAGGCAAGACCACTCTCATCAGAATGTTGCTTGCCCTGACTGCTCCGACAAAGGGAGAGATGGTTTACCGCTTTGATTCAGGCAGAGGTGAAGCTGTTTCTCCCGATTCACGGCGGTTTATAGCGTATGTACCGCAGGGCAACACTCTTATGACGGGAACTATTGAGGAAAATCTAAAAATAGGCAATAAGGATGCTACCGAGGAAATGATGTTCAAGGCTTTGAAGATGGCATCTGCGTATTCCTTTGTCAACAAGCTCCCCGACGGTCTTAAAACAGTTTTGTCCGAAAAATCGGGGGGAATCTCCGAGGGTCAGGCACAGAGGATAGCTATAGCAAGAGCCTTCATCAGCGACAAGCCTGTACTTATACTTGATGAAGCTACCAGTGCTTTGGATGAAGAAAATGAAGCGGTCATTCTCAAAAATATTAGTGATGAATACCAAGATAAGACCTGCTTTATTATTACACACCGCAATTCAATGCTTAAATACTGCGATAAAGTTCTTAAGCTGTCCGAAAATACTTAGAGCAATTCAAAAATTATTTGCAAAATATGATGTAAGATGATATAATAAGAGCATAATATACTAATGGAAAGGTGTTTTATATGAATATCTGGCATGATATCTCCCCCAAAAGGATCACAAACGAGGATTTCTACGCAGTAATAGAGATCTCCAAGGGTGGAAAGAATAAGTATGAGCTTGACAAGGAGACAGGTCTTTTAAAGCTGGACAGAGTTCTCTTTACATCGACGCACTATCCTGCAAATTACGGCTTTATCCCGAGAACCTATGCCGATGACGGCGATCCCCTTGATGTGCTTGTGCTTTGCAGTGAAACAATACAGCCTATGACCCTTGTTGAGTGCAAGCCGATAGGTGTTCTCAATATGATCGACAATGACAGCGGTGATGAAAAAATCATAGCCGTTCCCGTGAACGACCCCAACTACAACGGCTACAATGATATCTCGGAATTGCCTAATCATTATTTTCAGGAGATACAGCACTTTTTCCAGGTTTATAAAACACTGGAGGCTGACAAGGTGACAGCAGTTACCGAAATTAGCGGAGCTGATGTGGCAAAGGATGTCATTCAGAAGTGCATTGAGCGTTATATCCGTGACTTCCAGCTTGCATAAAGAAGCATTACATAAATAAACGGAAAGGATGTTTTCTATGGGCGGAATGATGTATAGAATTGACTGGTCTTACATTGTTTTTATGCTGCCGTGTCTCATACTTTCATTGTTTGCACAGGCAAAGGTCAAGTCAAACTTCAATACCTACGGAAAAATCGCAAATTCCAGAGGTATGACCGGTGCCCAGGCTGCACAGTATGTCCTGAATTATTACGGTGTGTCGGGTGTGAGGATCGAGTCTGTCTCGGGAAATCTCACCGACCACTTTCACCCAAAATACAATGTTATCAGACTTTCGCAGAGTGTTTACAATGTAGCAAGTGTGGCTGCGATAGGCGTAGCCTGTCACGAGGCAGGACACGCAGTTCAGCACGCACAGAACTATCTGCCTAACAAAATCAGAGGGACTCTGATCCCTGCTGCCAAGACAGGCTCATCGCTCGGCTGGATCCTGTTTTTGGTCGGCTTGTTCTGGCCTACTTATTCACAGACTTTTTTTTTTTTTTTTTTAGTTTTATATTCTTTATCGGTATTGGTAACCATCGTCACACTTCCGGTTGAATTTGATGCTTCACGCCGAGCTTTAGCTTGTATCAGAGATACCAACCTGTTGAACTCTCAGGAATATAAGGGAGCAAAAAAAGTACTTTCAGCCGCCGCAATGACCTATGTTGCCGCAGCAGCTACTGCTATATTACAGCTTTTAAGATTGATATTGATCGCCAACAGCAGAAGCAGAAGATGAAAACACCCAGATATATTGCTTTTGAAGTGCTTTACAAAATTGAATATGATGATGCCTACAGCTCAATTCTTATAAACAAAACCTTTAGGGAAGAAAAGCTCAGTGGCATTGATTCCGCTTTTGCTTCGGCATTGATTTACGGGGTGCTTGAAAAACGGCTGACGCTTGATCATATTATCAGAAAGCATTCTTCACTCAGACTTAAAAAAATAGAAAATAAGACCCTCATACTTCTACGTATTGGTGCGTATCAGCTACTCTTTATGGATAAGGTGCCTGCAAGTGCGGCAGTGAATGAGAGTGTGGTACTGGCAAAAAAGCTAAAGCTGTACAAGTCCGCCTCGTTTATAAATGCAGTATTGCGGAGCATCTCACGTGATGAAGCTGCACTGAATTTTGACACCATAAAGGATAAATACGAGCGTGAAGCAGTCAGGTACTCCGTTCCTGCGGATATCATTAAAATGTGGTGCAAAAGCTATGGAGAGTCTGTGACGACAGGGCTTCTCAATGTACTTGACGGCAGACCTCCGCTCTATGCAAGGGTGAATACGCTGAAAACCGATGCGGAGCTTTTGATACAAACTCTCACATCGGAAGGGATAATGGCAGAGAAAACCGTGCTTGATACAATGCTTAGGCTGAAAGATACCGGTGCAGTCGAAAAGCTCGGAAGCTTTGCAAACGGTGAGTTTTATATCCAGGATCTGTCGTCCAATATTGCAGTTACTGCTCTTTCACCCAAGGAGGGCGAAACAGTCCTTGATGTCTGTGCGGCACCCGGCGGAAAATCCTTTTGTGCAGCTATGCTGATGAATAATGTCGGCAGGATATATGCAAACGACCTCTTCCCCCACAGGGTGAACCTTATTTCGTCCACTGCTAAGCGGTTGGGTATAGAAATAATTTTACCCTCAGTGCGTGATGCACTCGATGATCACATCAGAGAAAATGTACAGACCGTAATCTGCGATGTACCCTGTTCGGGACTGGGACTGATGAGGAGAAAACCCGAGATACGATATAAACAAAATCTTTTT
>CACYCD010000099.1 GCA_902772755.1 uncultured Ruminococcus sp. | reverse complement strand
TGAAAAATACCCCGTGCACCATAAGTATGGGGTATTTTGTTTTGCAAATTTTTTCGGTACTGCGGCTTTGGTTGAGCAGAAGTCTGCTGTTTTCAAACTCTACCTCCGCCGTGACGGTTTTTATTATTATCCCCAGTGCGATGAGGTTTGCTATGGGGATAAGTCCGCAAATTATTCCGACAACACGTATTTTTATACCGAGCTGGACGGAGGTCAGGTACACCCTGATTATACCATTCCAGAATGTCAGGCTGAGTGCAATGACGGCGACAGTCACGCTAATTCCCCAGTTTTTCCAGTCGGGTGTTTTCCACGTAAGGGCATATACGGTGTGGAAAGCCACCGTCACAGCCACCGCTCCGAGAAAGCTGAACAGGATGTCGGCACCCTCCGAGCAGATACGCAGACGGAATTTTTTGAACTTGATATTGTAAAACGAGGGGAAAATGTTCACACCGAAAAATGTCAGCACTGCCAATAAATACCAATGCTCGAAATTTGTGTTTATATCTATCAGTCTGATGCAGGCTATCCCTGCAAGCAGGATACTGTCGATTATCCTTGTTATCATTCGCATTGCTTACACCTCAAAAAGCTGTGGATTCATTCTTGAATAGTGAAAAATATACTGCTGTGCTATGCCTGCATACCGTCCGAAATCCTCGGGCTTCATATCGGGAAACAGCTTTGACATTGCTTTTTTCATCCACACGTCAAGCGGAAAAGCTTCTATGCGGTGAAGTCCGAAAAGTAGGGTGCAGTCTGCCACCTTGGTTCCCACACCCGTTATTTTGCACAGCTCTCTGCGTGCCTCGGCGTATGGGAGGGTTCGGCAGGCTTCAAGCTCGACCTCGTGGGCGGTGACCTTCTGTGCGGCGTCGATTATGTAGCGGTTTCTGAACCCTGCCCTCAGCGGTGCAAGGTCATCGGGGCGGAGTGCTGCCAGCCGTTCGGCGGACGGAAAGCTGTACTGACAGCCGTCAATATTTTCGCCGAAGCTCTCGCACAGCCGTTCAACTATACCTTTGATCCGTTTTATGTTGTTGTTCTGGCTTATGATAAAGGTGCAGAGTGCCTCCCACGGCTCCTGCTGTAGGATACGTATTCCCGGAGCAAACTCTGCCGCTTCATTCAGCACGGGATGTATCTGCCGTATCTCCTCACGTATGGCGGAGTAGTCGAGGTCGAGGTCGAAATAATTTTTCCATATTTTAAGAAAATCCGCTTCATCTGTCCCGAATATACAGAGATCCTCGCCCTGTAATGCGACTGTCAAAAATTTTCCGTAGGCAACTCCCGAAAATGACTTATCCTCGTTTTCAGTCCAGCGGAATGCCTGTCCGCAGTCCAGCGTCTGAGCAAGCTCCAGCGAGCTGACATTATGCACAAGTATGCCGTTGTTAATTTGTTCATAATTCATATTGCAAATCACCCTGTTTATTATAGCATATTTTGTCTGTTTGTGCTATAATGATTTTAGATATTTATGGAGATGATCATAATGAAAGAGGATATACGCACAATACCGATAAATGATATATTTATGGAAAAAACAGGCTGTCCGTTCTGCACTATGGAAAGAATGCTTGAACAGATACAGGTGAATTACATCGTGGGCGATGCCATGATGGAGCCTAACACCAGAGTTCAGACCAATCAGAAGGGATTTTGCCACAGACATTTTTCAATGATGCAACAGTCGGGAAAGAAGCTCCCGAATGCTCTGATCCTTGAAAGCCATTTGCAGGAAATAATAGATGCAGTCCCTAAGGGAAAGAAGCCCGACAAGAAGTTTATCTCCCGGATAAAAGAGCTTACTCACAGCTGTTTTGTCTGCGACAGGATAAATGCCAACATAGATCACTTTTTGCAGGTACTGTTTACCGAGTGGAAGAAGGGTAATGAGTTTCAGCAGCTCTACCGTGACCAAAAATTCATCTGTCTTGAGCATTACGGCAGAGTTATGGAGAAGGCAGGTTCATCTTTGAAGGGCAGTACAGCTGTGGATTTTTACGAGGTCACCACCGGCTTGTTCAAGGATTACCTCGTGTCACTGAAAGCCGATACCACCCATTTTTGCAGTATGTTCGACTACCGCAATCAGGGCAGTGACGACTGGGGTACAAGCCTTGACGTCATTGACAGGGACATTGAATTTTTGACAAAAGAAAAACCGTAAGTTTTTTAAAAAAACTCTTGACTTTTGCACAGCAGGGTGATATAATAAACTGGTAAAAGTCAAAACGCTGGTATAGCTCAGCAGGTAGAGCGCTTCCATGGTAAGGAAGAGGTCATCAGTTCGAATCTGATTATCAGCTCCAACCCCGTCTTTAGGACGGGGTTTATTTTTTTATCTTGGCAAGGCTCTGATTTTTATTTCGGAAAACCTTATCGGCTCTATGCCGTAAAGACTCAGCTCGTCCAGGCACTCGGCGTAGGCGTGGGAGTTGAGCAGGGCGAGGGGATTGTGAGCGTCAAAGCCCAATACGGTTTTGCACCCTATCTCCGAGGCGATCCTCCAGAAGATGGGATTCGGATAGCATTTGCCGGAGGTGTAGCCGAGGATATTGTATTCCAACGGGAGCTTCATTTTCCTTGCGTGCTTGCACAGGCGTGTCATCTGAGCCTTGTAATACTCGATGTCGCCCTCATAGTTCACAATATCGGGGTGTGCAAGATAGGTAAACACTCCCGTGTTCAAGCCCTCAATGACCTGATCTACATATTCCTTGATATACTCCCTGTGCAGGCAGTCCCTTCCGGCATAGTAAGAGCCGAAATCGTACTCGTTGCCTACAATGTGCTGTCCCATTATCAGATAGTCAAGCTCCAGTGGCTTGATGAACCGCATAAACCGCCTGAAGGTCTTTGGGTAATACTCCGTCTCAAAGCCGATGAGTATTTTTATATCTTTTTCATATTCTTTTTTGAGCTGTCTGAGGCTGTAAACATAGTCCTCGGCAAGCTCGGGTCTCATTCTGAAATGGCTGTAGTAATCCGAAACGGGAAAAAACTGCGGACAGTGATCCGAAAAACCCAGCACAGTCATACCTGCATGTATTGCCGCTTCCACATATTCTCTGTCTGTTCCGACTGCGTGATTGCATCTTGTCGTATGGGTATGAAGATTGTACATAGCCTGCCTCCTGCATCTTGTATAACTATATTATATAATGAAACGAAGAAAAAGTCCATTGAAAATTAACGGCTGATTGGTTACAGGCTTGTAGTCCCATAATATGCCGATATGTACGATAATACGCAAAAAACTATGTTTTTCTCATTATGCAAATTACAATTCTGTTACAGCATAAAATCGGCAGGTTGCACAGATATTTCTGTCAGATAATTCTGTGTAGGAAAAATGGGAGATGTAATTTTTTTCTTTTAAAGCATTTCGTTGTGCATGCCATACAAAATACTAAAGGGTGATATGTTTGACATTGACAAAAAACAGTGGTATACTGGCACTCGCAGGTGAAAGCCCGCAAAATACTTTACAAAGGAGAGTTGCATAACCATGGCTGACAAGAGCTTCACAAAAAAGGCAATTGCGGCAGCTGTTCTTTCCGCTGCAATGGCTGTGTCATTTATTACTGCTTCCGCTCTTGGCGATACCACTGATACAAATGCAGATAACGATACTCTTTTTGCAACAGATGCAATTCACACAGATGATATTCTCGAAACAGCAGGCATTGAGCTTGACGGCAATGACGAGGTGATCCGCACTGATGAAAACGGAGCCGTCAGTATGACCATTCTAAAGGCTTTCGATGTGACGGTAATTTACAACGGACAAGCCTATGCTGTTACAATGACAAAGGGTACTGTAGCCGATGCCCTCAAGCTGGCGAAGATTGAGCTTAAAAAAGACGAGAAGGTCACTCCGTCACTTGATACAGAGGTAAACAAGGACACGGAGATCACAGTTGACAACAGCGTAAAGGTCAAGGTGACCTTCAACGGTATTCAGGATACATACACCGTTCCCAACGGAAACGTTCAGCAAGCACTTGAAAGCTTGGGTGTTAAGATGGATAAGTTTGACAAGGTAGCTCCCAAGAGAAGCACCAAGCTCACCGAGGGTATGGAGATATCCTACACAGATGTTGAGTATGAAAAGGTGACCCAGACCAAGGCAGTCAAATTCAAGACCAAGAAGGTTTATAAAAAGAACCTCAAGAAGGGTTACAAGAAGATAGCTACCAAGGGTGAGCTTGGAGAAAAGACGATCGTCATCAGGGAGATCTACCACGACGGCGAGCTTGTGGACAGCGAGCAGATCTCCTCCGAGATCACCAAAAAGCCTGTTACACAGGTCGTGCTGATCGGCACAAAGCAGGTCAAGAAGAAGTCGAAGAAAACAGCCGACAAGAAAACAGCTGAAACACAGCAGGAGAAGGCTCAGAACGAGACTTCCGAAAATACCTCGGCAGGCGGAAACACCTTTACCGACAGTGCAGGAAATACAGTGTCGTACTCACAGGTCCTGACAGGCTCAGGCACGGCTTACACCGCACCTGCCGGCTCAGGTACAGCCACAGGCGTTACTGTTTCGGTTGGCTGTGTTGCTGTCAATCCCTATATCATTCCCTACGGAAGCAGACTCTACATTGAGTCGGTTGACGGAAGCTATGTTTACGGCTATGCGACAGCCGTGGATACGGGCGGAGCACTTATGGACGGCTCTGCGATCGTAGACCTCTTTATGAATACCTACGATGATTGTGCAGTATTCGGCAGACGTGACGTTAATGTATATGTGCTGAATTAAGCAATAAGGACAGCTCTGAGCGGATTTCGGAGCTGTCCTGTATTTTGTTTAAAAATACTATTGAAAAAATTGCCGTAATAGGTTATAATACTTTGGTATTAAAATAGAAATAGGTGACACATTGATGAAAAGAATATTGGCGTTGATCTTGATCGCTGTTGTACCGGCAATTTCGCTGGCAGGCTGCGGCGGTGCTATCCAAAAGCCCGAAACAGTGGAGAGCTACAGCTTTAAAAAGCCCATAAGCAAGCTGATAAAGGCACTGAAGGACAAGAAGTTCCTTGACGATTCTGCCGTAATAACCGAGATGACCCCCGTAACACAGGAGACCTCAACAGGTGATGAAGCAAGGTTCGGCGGATATCTGGAGATAGGTGCAGCAGAGGGCTACCGTTTTGCCTATCAGTATAACGATAATAACGTATATATGGAGGTTTACCGCTACAGCTCAAAGGACTCCGACAAAGCCAAGGAGATCAAGGACAGCGTGAAGAAGAGCGGAAAATTCAAGCTTGAAAATTCCACCGACCCCGTGGAAGCTCATCTGAGCAAGGACGAGAAGTACCTCCTGATCTACCTCGACTCCTCAGACGCCCAAAAGAACAAAAACCGCAAGGAAAAAGTTATAAGCTTCTTTGAGGATTATACCGATTAAAAAATCGGCTGTGAAGAACGAGTTTAAGCTCGGTTCTTCACAGCCGTTGTTCGTATTATTTGAAGAAGGATACCACGGTGGTTACGTTGTCGTTGGGGGCTACGTTTCTTGTCCAGTGGGAGGGAGCTATGGGGTTGCCCTGAATATCGACCGAGCCTGCGGTGTTTACGTATCTGCACTGCTCATCGGTGTCGTTCCACATAAGCTGATATGTTGTGCCTGCAATGTCGATGCTTGTGGAAACATCGGTCACACCTGCATTGGACATTACATCGCCGACCTTGGTGGTGTAGTTGTAGCTGCCCTGCAAGCCGGATACTATCTGTGCGTGTGATTCCTTCAGCGACTCCTCAACCAGCTTTGCATCTGAGGCGGCGGCACTCGCCTTGCTTCGGTTCATAGTGTAGCCTACAACGGGGATCGCAATGCCTGCAAGAACAGCTAAGAGTGCGATCACAACCACTAGTTCAACGAGCGTAAAGCCTCGTTTGCTTTTAGTCGTTTTGGTATCAATTGTGTTTGCCTGCATTGTGTTTCAACCTCTCTTTTTTAAGATATATAAATTTTAGCATATTATACATTCGTTTTCAATATCTGTATGTATAGTTTAATAAAAAATTTAAAATTTATCATTATGTTATTGCTTTTTATTCCCCGGTGCATTATAATTAGTATACAGTTTTTATGATAGAAAGAGGGTATTTATGTGATAAAGTTTGATGGCGTTACAAAGGTGTTCAATAATACCGTCACAGCCGTTGATGATCTGTCGTTTAGGGTCAGCAAGGGTGAGATAGTTGGCTTTATCGGACCTAACGGTTCGGGAAAAACCACCACCATAAAGATGCTTACAGGCATACTCAAGCCTGACAAGGGTGAGATAGCGGTCAAGGATTTTGATATACAAAAACAACCGCTGGAGGCTAAGAAGCACATTGGTTATATTGCGGACAATCCGGATATGTTTTTGCGGTTGAAGGGTGTGGAGTTCCTCAACTTTATTTCCGACATCTACCGTGTTCCCGTTGATGTGAGGAAAAAACGCTTTACCGCCGTGTGTGACCGCTTCGGGCTGACGGAGAGCCTTAACTCTCAGATGCTTGGATATTCCCACGGTATGCGTCAAAAAATTATGGTTGCCGCCGCACTGGTTCATAATCCCGATGTGTGGATACTCGATGAACCGCTGATAGGTCTTGATCCCAAGAGTGCCTATGAGCTTAAAAATATGATGCGTGAACACGCAGCAAACGGCAACTGTGTGTTTTTCTCAACTCACGTGCTGGAGGTTGCGGAAAAGCTCTGTGACAAGGTGATCATTATCAACAAGGGCAAGCTGGTCTACAGCGGTACACTTGATAATCTTGAAAAACTCCACAAGGGCAAGACCCTGGAGGAGATATTCCTGGAGTTGACGGCAAAATGACAAATTATATAACACTGCTCAAAATATTTTTGAAAACCACAGAGATAACTCCCAGTGAGAAAAAACGTTCCAAGCTGTTCTACTCCCTGATGGGAACGGCAATACTTATGCTGATCATGCTCCCTGCCGGTGCTTTGGTGGGATTTGTGACCTATGCACTGTCGCTGGCAGTGCTTGATGCAGGCGGAAGCACCCAGGCTGCGAATATTGTACTGCACATAATAGCGATTTTGTCTGTCATCTTCGGTTTTAATGTTATTGTAAATATATTCTACTTTTCAAATGATATCGAAAATCTGCTTCCGCTCCCGTTGAAGCCACATGAGATCGTGGGTGCAAAGTACACCTACTCACTGCTGAGTGAGAATATTATGGAGTTCATCTTGACCATAGGTGTTTGTGCCGGCTATATGTTTGCAAGCGGTTTTTCGGTCACGGGAGTTATCGGCTCGATAATCGGCATACTGACTGTGCCTATCCTTCCGCTCGCCTACTGCGGCATAATCAGTGTTGTGCTGATGTTCCTGACTCATTCAATCAAAAACAGGGATTTTCTCAACAAGGTAACGGGAGCAGGTACTGCACTGCTCATCATCGGAGCTTTGGTGGCACTGGTAGGTGTGAATGATTTCAACGCAGAAGCGTTTGCGGTGTCCGTCACCGAGGGCGACAGCACCTTCCTCAATGTGATGAACATTATTTTTCCGCAGATACCCCTGCTGATGAGCGGAATAAACGGCTCGATCGTTGACCTGCTCATTTACCTGGGCGTCAACGTTCTTGCATTGGCTGTGTTCCTGTTCATTGCGTCAAAAATGTATATTAAGGGTGTTTCAGATGTGAACACCGCAAAAACCAAGAAGGATGTTTCGGACACGCAGAGGGCTATCAACAGATCGAAGGAAAACGGTGTGTTGAAAAGCTACATAAAAAAGGAATTTTTGATACTGTTCAGAACTCCTGCGTTCTTTATGGACTGCATAGCGGTCAATCTGCTGTGGCCGGTGTTCTTTGCCGTGATAATCATTTTACAGGGTCAGACAAACTTTATGTCAGGTGTTATCGAGTCATATATGAACGGAAATGTTGAAATGATATTGTTTGTCACCCTCGGCGTGATAGGAATATCGGTGGTGATCTCGGCTATCAACAGTATAGCTTCGGCAGGCATAAGCCGTGAGGGAAGACACTTTGAGTTTATGATGTACATTCCCGTTGAGCTGAAAACACAGCTTCACGCAAAGGCGATAGTCAGCTTTGTGGTGAGCGGTTCGGGAATGATAATTTACATAATCGCCTTCAACTGGTACTGTCTGCTGACATACGGCTGGGTCGATGACCCGATAATCACGTTTTTGATGCCGTTCCTTCATATGCTCATTGCACTGGTAAGCGTTATTTTTGCC
Source organism: uncultured Ruminococcus sp. (assembly GCA_902772755.1). Classification (GTDB taxonomy): domain Bacteria; phylum Bacillota; class Clostridia; order Oscillospirales; family Acutalibacteraceae; genus Ruminococcoides. Next base: position 932 of record CACYCD010000099.1, on the reverse strand, counting down.
TCGTATTTCGGTCTGTTTATGGACACCATCAACCCCAAGCTGGTATGGGACGACGAGATAAACGCACTCAGAGGAAATTATAATGTATTTATCAATACCGCCGTTGTGCTGGCTGCCGTGGGCGGTGTGTGCGTGATATCGCTTGTGCTGGATCGGCTCATCAATTCGGGTACTGCCCTTGCAGTGGCGATTTTGCTGATAACGGTGCTGGCACTTATGGGAATGCAGGTCTGCCTGAAAAAGGGTGAAAAGAATCTTATGAGCATAGAATAATTATTATTTTTCTTTAAGTGATTTATAATTGTTTTTTACTATAGTATAATGAATAATAAGGACAATTTTGTCAAAATATAATAAACGGAGGTAATAACAATGCCATTAGTTAATGCAAAAGAAATGCTTACCAAAGCAAAGGCAGGTCACTACGCTGTAGGACAGTTCAACATCAACAACCTTGAGTGGACAAAGTCAATTCTTCTCACCGCAGAGGAACTGCAGAGTCCCGTTATCCTCGGTGTTTCCGAGGGTGCAGGCAAGTATATGTGCGGCTACAAGACTGTTGTCGGTATGGTCAACGGTATGCTTGAGGAACTGAAAATCACAGTTCCCGTAGCTCTTCACCTTGACCACGGTTCATACGAGGGTGCCAAGGCTTGTATCGCAGCCGGCTTCTCCTCGATTATGTTTGACGGCTCTCACTATCCCATTGATGAGAACGTTGCCAAGACAAAGGAATTGGTTGCCATCTGCAACGAGAAGGGTCTTTCCATTGAGGCAGAGGTCGGTTCTATCGGCGGCGAGGAAGACGGAGTTATCGGTGCAGGCGAGTGTGCAGATCCCGATGAATGCAAGCAGATCGCTGATCTGGGTGTAACAATGCTGGCTGCCGGTATAGGCAATATTCACGGTAAGTACCCTGAAAACTGGGCAGG
>CACYCD010000098.1 GCA_902772755.1 uncultured Ruminococcus sp. | reverse complement strand
CGAAGCTGCGCGCTTCTCTTGTTTGCGAAAAGTCGCTGTTTGAGTTTGCCAAAACCATCAACCTGGGCAAATATCTGATTCTCAGCAAGGGTGAGCGCCATAACGGCGGCGCCAATCGTCCGTCAATTGTATCGGACGCCTTTGAAGCGCTGATTGCCGCTATCTATATTGACGGCGGTATGGAGCCTGCAAAGGACTTTGTGCTTTCGTTTATTGTTCCCGAAATAACCAACCACAGCGCAGGAAAAGCCTTTAAGGATTACAAAACAAAGCTTCAGGAAATTATCCAAAAAAACCCGGGAGAAAAGATAGACTATATTATGGTGGGGGAGTCGGGCCCCGACCACGACAAACGCTTTGTTTTTGAAGTTCATCTGAACAGCAACGTTATCGGCAGGGGCGGCGGAAAAAGTAAAAAAGAAGCCGAACAGCAGGCTGCCAGAGAAGCCTTGGAGTTGATGGGATATTAAACACGCAAATATTTCAATTTTTGTACCGCATAACGGCTGTCCGCACCAATGTGTATTCTGCAATCAGGTAAATATTACAGGCAGACGTGCTCAGCCCTCTGCCGAAGATGTTGACAGGGCAATCAAAACTGCGATCAACAGCGGAGTTGATTGCTCAAATGCAGAGATCGCTTTTTTCGGAGGGAGCTTTACCGCCGTTGACAGAAGCTATATGAAAGAACTGCTTGATGCCGCTTACAGGTATGTCGACAGATTCCAAGGTATACGCTGTTCTACACGTCCCGATGCGATAGACAGTGAGATATTGACACTGCTCAAAAGCTATAAGGTGACCTCTATTGAGCTGGGGGCTCAGTCTATGTGTGATGATGTGCTGATGCTGAATGAGAGAGGTCACACCGCAGCCTCTGTAGAAGAAGCGTCAAAATTGATAAAGGATTTCAACATATCTCTCGGTCTGCAAATGATGACGGGTATGTATGGCAGTACTCCCGAAAAAGATTTTTACACTGCCGAGCGTCTGGCGGAGCTTTGTCCCGACACGGTGAGGATCTATCCCACGATAACCCTGAAGGATACAAAGCTGAACACACTCTATAACAGCGGAAAATACGTTCCGTATGACAGCACAACCACTGTTGAGGTCTGTGCAAAGCTCCTAAAGTTTTTCACTCAAAAAAACATAAATGTCATTCGCCTTGGTTTGCATCAAAGCGATGATATACTTGTAAACCGAACCGCAGGATATTATCATCCTGCATTCAGAGAAATATGCGAAAGCAAAATTTTTCTTGAAAGCATTACACAAGAATTAACTAAGCTCCCCAAGGGTGATTACCAAATATCCGTCAGTCCAAGGTCTATATCAAAGGCTGTCGGTCAAAAAAAATCGAATGTAAATGCTTTAAAAAATTTGGGTTATTCCGTAAAGCTCATTCCCTGTGAAGGTATGGGCAATTTTGACTTTATGATACATTTCAAGAGGTAGTCTATGCTGCTAAAATCTTTAGAACTTCATGGCTTTAAAACCTTTCCCGACCGTGTAAAGCTGACCTTTGACAGGGGGATAACCTCCATTGTCGGTCCCAACGGCTCGGGCAAAAGCAATATCAGCGATGCCATTCGCTGGGTGCTTGGTGAGCAGTCCGCCAAAACCCTGCGTTGCTCAAAAATGGAGGATGTTGTTTTCAACGGAACGGACAAACGCAAGAAAACAGGCTATGCCGAGGTGACTCTCTCTTTTGATAATTCCGACCGTGTACTGCAATTTGACGGCGATGATGTTGCCATCACCAGAAGGTATTACAGAAGCGGTGAAAGCGAGTATCTTATAAACAAGGCAACCGTCAGACTGCGTGATATCCATGAGCTTTTTATGGATACCGGTCTTGGCAGAGACGGCTATTCAATGATAGGTCAGGGCAAGATCGACAGTATAGTATCCTCAAAAAGCGAAGAAAGACGAGAGATCTTTGAAGAAGCCTCCGGAATTTCGAGATACAGATACCGAAAAACCGAAGCAGAAAGAAAGCTAAAAAACACCGAAGAAAATCTTGTCCGCCTGCGTGATATTGTGGGTGAGCTTGAAGACAGGGTAGAGCCACTCAGGATCCAATCCGAAAAAGCAGAAAAATTTTTGGTCTTGTCCGAGGAAAAGAAGGGTCTTGAAATTGCTCTTTGGCTCGACACCCTAAACAGATCCGCTTCTGTGATAAAGGAACACGAGGATAAAATCGATATCCAGCGTTCGCAGTACGATAATACGGAGCGTGAGCTGGACAGGATAAGCGGTGAAACAGAAAGAATTTATTTTGAAAACGGCGAAATATCGACAAAAATCGAAGATTTGAGAAAAATGATATCTCAATGCGAAACAGAGGTCGCAGACAACAACGCATTGATATCGGTTGCACAAAATGATATTGAGCATAATAATGAAACAATAGAACGGCTGAATGGTGAGATAGAACAGCTTGATAATTCTTATCAGGAAGTAAAAAATGAGATAGCTCAGAAGAAGGTCAGGCTGAAAGCCCTGCGAGCCGAGGCTCAAAAAAATCAGGACGAATATGACGAAATATCCAACGACCTCAGCCTGATAAATGCAGACGCTTCAAAAAGCGGAGACAAGCTCCAGGAATATAATACCCGTCTGACGGAGCTGTCATCTGCTTCGGCAGATGCAAGGGTCAAGCTGCTCACCTCGGATTCCTCTATCTCAGATTTGAAGGAGAGAAATTCAACTCTTGATAATTCAAAAAAAGAAAAATTTTCTCAGCTTGCCGAAACAAGGGCTATGCTCTCCGAGTATGAAGCCGATGGAAAGACCTGTGCAAACCAAGCAGCGGAGCTTGAGAAAAAACTGAAAGCTCAGGAGCTAAAGCTAAAGGATATCCGCACAAAAAGTGAAGAAAAAAAGTCAGAGGCTGACAAGCTGAAACTTGATGCACAGGAAAAAATGCGACGTGCCAATATTCTGGAAGATTTGGAGCGTAACCTGGAGGGCTTTTCACAAAGTGTAAAAGCTGTGGTTAAGATGTCAAAGCAGGGCAGACTGAGCGGTATACACGGTCCCGTATCGAGGATAATCAGCGTTCCGCAGGAGTATTCGGTTGCAATAGAAACCGCACTCGGCGGTGCTATGCAGAATATTGTAACTTCGACTGAGGAGGACGCAAAAAACGCTATCCGTGCGTTGAAGGAATCCAAAGCAGGACGTGCGACATTTTTGCCGATCGGCACAATAAAACCACGTTATCTCAACGAAAACGGACTGGAAAGCTGTTCGGGCTTCAGGGGCATAGCTTCTCTGCTGTGCAGCTGTAAGGAGGAATATCGCAGTATCCTTGATAACTTGCTTGGCAAGATCGTTATAGCTGAAGATCTTGATTCGGCAACCGCAATTGCAAGGCAGTACTCCTACCGCTTTAAGGTGGTAACACTTGACGGTCAGGTGATAAATGCAGGCGGTTCGCTTACGGGCGGTTCTCTCAATAAAAAGACGGGTCTGCTGTCAAGAGCAGCCGAAATTGAGAATTACAGAAAAAAATCAGCGGAGCTGTCTGAGCGTTCGGCTCAGATTATGGCTGAATATGAACAGCTCAGTACAGATCACAGCACGCTTGAAGCAAAGATAATTTCCGCAAGGGCAGAGCTGTCACTGCAGCAGCAGGAGCTTATCCGCCTGAGAACTGAGTACAGAGCCTGTCAAAACGAGTGTGACTCCCTAAATTCTTCAATAGGTGAGATAACCTCTGAGATCAAGGATAACAACAGCCGTATAAAAGAGCTTGAGAGCGAAAGATCTGCCGCAGAAGCGGAGCTTAACGGATTTGAAGCGGAAATTTCTAAATTAGAAAAATCTGTTTCCGAGGTCACAGGCGACAGGCTGAGTCTTTCACAGCAACGTGAGGAATTGTCGGATAAGCTGCAGGCGATCAGGCTTAAAATCGTTACCGTGAAAAAGGACTGTGAAGCACTTGAAAGAGAAATAGCTACGGCAGAAAGCAATAATATCTCACAAGCCGAGCAGAAAAAACACCTTAACACACGCATAAAGGACGTAGAAGAAAATATATCTCTTATCAGCCAAAAAATCAACGGTTATCAAAATATCGTACAGCGTTATAAAAACAGCATAGAGCAGTCAAAGCAGGGGATAGAAAAGCTTAATGAAAAGCGTGAACAATTGGAGAAGAGATCGGTAGACCTCAGAAAACGTGAAAAAGAACTGAACTCCGACCGTGAGCTGTCGGGCAGAGAGCTTGCAAGACTTGAAGAACGCAAGGCAAATCTGCAAAAGCAGTATGATGATATCATTTCAAAGCTTTGGGAAGAATATGAGCTTTCCAAAAGGCAGGCAGAGGAGATATCCGTCCCGATTGAAAACGTGACTAAAGCCCGCACACGGCTGAACGAGATCAAGTCGTCTATCAAAAAGCTTGGCAGTGTCAACGTTTCTGCCATTGAGGAGTATAAGGAAGTATCCGAAAGATATAAATTCCTAAGTACGCAGGTAAATGATGTTGAAAAATCAAAATCCGAGATCGAAAAGCTGATAACCGACCTCACCAAACAGATGAAAGAGGCATTTGCCGAGAGCTTTGTTGAGATCAACAAGCATTTTTCAGCTACCTTTAAGGAGCTGTTCGGCGGCGGTACGGCATCGCTGGAGCTTTCGGACCCCGAGGATATCCTCAACAGCGGAATAGACATCATAGCTCACCCACCCGGAAAAATCGTAGCTCACATAGAGTCCCTCTCAGGCGGAGAGAAGGCACTTGTGGCTATAGCACTCTACTTTTCAATTATGAAGGTACGTCCTGCACCGTTCTGTGTTATGGATGAGATAGAGGCGGCACTTGATGATGTGAATGTAGACAGATATGCAAGCTATATGAGGTGTATGACAGAAAAAACACAGTTTATCACCATTACTCACCGACGTGGCACAATGGAAGAAGCCGATGTGCTGTACGGTGTTACAATGCAGGATGAGGGAATCTCCAAGCTCCTTGAACTGAGAGCCTCCGAGGTTGCCGAAAAATTGGGTATGAAAGCAAATTGATCGGGAGGTATCTATGATGAAAATACGTACAAGGGCAATTTCGTTGATGATTTTACTCACCTTGACACTACAGGTTTTTAGTATATTGCCACAGAAATTTAATGCGGAAAGCTCAGGAAAATTTGAGTACACCGTAGAGATAGACGACTCAGCCACCATAACCGAATACAAAGGCAGTGAGAAATCTGTGACCATTCCCGATGTGCTGGACGGTCACAAGGCCAAAATGCTTGACGGAGGTGCGTTTTCGGATAACACCAAGCTGGAGGAACTCACCATAGAGGGAAACATAGACACCATCTGCACAGGTGCGGTTTACGGTTGTACAAAGCTGCAGAAGGTGACGCTCGGTTCTTCGCTCAGACTGGTTCAGACACTTGCAATCGATGCCTGCAACAAGCTCACAACTGTAAAAGTTAAAAACGGCGTTAAGGTATTTGAAGGTAATGCGATAAATTCAAAAAGCCTGAAATCAATTTCTCTTCCCAATTCGGTGAGCAGAGTCGGTGCTATGTTTACGGGATATTATTACGATGAGGATGAGGACAAAACCTCCAAAATATCGGGCTTCAAGATCTCGGGATATTCAGGCTCGGCTGTTGAGACCTATGCCACAGAGAATAGTTTTACCTTCAATTCCTCGGGAAAATTCAAAGCAGGCACTGCCAGTGGCGACTATATGTACGATATCTCCGAAAACGGAGTGTATTTATACAAATACCTCGGTGTGGGCGGTAATGTCAAAATACCTGAAAAAATCGATAATTTACCTGTCAGTGAGATCGACCCGGAAACATTTTCGGAATATTCATACGCAGATGTAAACGGAAATTATCTCAAAAAGTTTAAATATATCACAGCTCTTACATTTCCTTCGGGGTGTATCACACTAAATGATGATCAGGTGATAGGCTGTCAAAAGCTCAAAAGTGCAACCTTCTCGAAAACCATCGAGGATATAGAGCCGAAATCAATAGGCTATTTCTATGATCTGGACAACGATAAATACAAAAAACTGTCGGATTTCAAGATCATAGGCTATTCGGGAACGATTGCGGAGTATTATGCAAAGGAAAACGGCTTTACCTTTGAGTCGCTTGGCGTGTATACAGAAGATGAAGAAACCTCCGTACAAACACAATCCGATACACAGACAATAACCGAAGCTTCTGTTCCTCAAAACAGCACAACAGAAGACACAAGCTCTGTTGTGCCGTATTCAGCTTACATCTCTTACCCGTTGGAGGACGAAACACAGATGCCCAAGCCTACCTACACTGTACCAACTGTGTCGGTGCCGAAGGTGTCTGTCACTTCGGTTGAAAATATAAAGCTCAACAAGAAGTCGGCAGTTATCTGCACCTCTCAAAAGCTAATTCTTACAGCAAGTGTTACGCCTGAAAAAGCCGATAACAAGCAGATCCGCTGGAAAAGCTCCGACACCAAAACAGCAAAAGTAAATTCAAACGGAGTTGTAACCGGCATTAAAAACGGAAATGTCAATATAACCGCCTCGGCAGTTGACGGAAGCGGAGTAAAAGCTGTTTGCAAGGTAAAAGTAGTTCAGGGCGTTAAGAAAATCTCACTTGACAAAACCCTTGTAAATGTAAATAATACCAACACAAAGACATTTACGCTTGTTCCCACAATCACACCGG
>CACYCD010000097.1 GCA_902772755.1 uncultured Ruminococcus sp. | reverse complement strand
GGCATAGCCATACCTCCTTTTTTATTATGTATATATTATAGCATAATCCTTCGTAAAATTCAACAGCATATTTATTGTTCCGGCAACGGAAATAAAATAATTGATATCACTTGAAATTGCAGAGCGTTTTTAGTATAATTAAATGGAATAAAATATTTCTGAGAACAGGAAGGTGTCTGTTTATGAAGAAGGTTGCAATTGTTATGGGGTCGGACAGCGATTTTCCCATTGTTTCAAAGGCAATAAAGCAGTTGAAGGATTTTGGTGTTCTGTTTGAGGTCAGAGTTATGTCTGCTCACAGAACGCCCGATGAAGCTTCGGACTTTGCGAAGTCTGCAATACAAAACGGCTTCGGCGTAATAATCGCCGCTGCAGGTATGGCTGCCCACCTCGGCGGAGTGCTTGCCGCAAACACCACCCTGCCCGTTATCGGCATTCCCTGCAAGGGTCCCTGCTTTGACGGTATGGATGCTCTGCTTGCCACTGTTATGATGCCGACGGGTATCCCTGTTGCCACGGTTGCAGTAAACGGTGCGGCAAATGCAGCTATTCTCGCTGTTCAGATGCTGGCACTTTCCGATGAGGGCTTAGCACAAAAGCTCGTTGAAAACAGGCAGAAGATGGCTCAGACAGTCATTGCCAAGGATAAAGATATTCAAAGTAAGGTTGATGAGATTTGAAAGCTATGACCATAGATTTTTTTAATGATAAGGTTCAGGACGAGTGCGGAGTTTTCGGTATCTTCCGCAGAGATGATAAGCTTGACCTGCCGACGCTCTCCCGTGACGCACTCTACGCACTACAGCACAGGGGACAGGAGAGTGCAGGTATAGCCCTGAATTTTGACGGACAGTTTACCTCTGTAAAGAATGTCGGAATGGTGTCAGAGGTGCTGACTGATCGTGCAATGACAGATTTTAATGATTTTAAGGAAAATTATTTCAAGACTAAGGAAAAAGAGGCTAAGGCTATGGGTGAGGAATATGTTCCCGATCTCAGCAAAATAACAGAGATCGCAGTTGCCCATGTCCGCCACACTCCTAATACAATGCTCAGCCGTGCAAGCTCCCAGCCACTTGTCATAAGGTACATCAAGGGTTCGATGTGCATTGCCCTCAACGGCTACATCACAAATTTTTGTGAGATAAGACGTGAGCTGGAGGACGGAGGAGCTATCTTCCAGTCCAATACGAATGCCGAGCTGGTGGCTTATGTCGTTGCGGTCATGCGGATAAGCTCACAGAGCTTTGAAGAGGCTGTGAGAAAAGCTGCACAAAAGATAGAAGGCTCATATTCCTTTGTAATCAGCTCCCCCGACAGGCTCATTGCAGTCAGAGATCCCCACGGCTTCCGTCCGCTCTGTCTGGGCAAGATCCAAAATACCTACGCCGTGGCTTCCGAAAGCTGTGCATTTGATTCCATAGGTGCAAGGACCATCAGGCATATCAAGCCCGGTGAGATGGTCGTTATCGACAAGGACGGTTTAAGCTCATATCAGATAGAAAAACCCGAAAAAGAGTCGCTGTGTCTGTTTGAATACATCTATATAGCCCGTCCCGACAGCATACTTGACTGTGGCTCAGTCCACTATCTCCGCAAGGAGTTCGGCAGAGAGCTTGCCAGGGAATTTCCCATTGATGCGGATATCGTCAGCGGTGTGCCTGATTCGGGCAGTGATGCCTCACAGGGCTATGCCGAGGAGTCGGGAATACCCTACAGCACAGTGTTTGTAAAAAATAAGTACATCGGCAGAAACCTTTCCAATGTTAAGGACAACAAAAAAGAACGTCTGTTCAAGATGAGGCTGAATGTACTCAGCCACCAGGTCAAGGGCAAGCGTGTGATAATAGTTGATGATTCCATTGTCAAGGGCGATACCATAAAATATATCGTTACCCTGCTGAGGAATGCAGGTGCATCTGAGGTGCATGTCAGGATATCCTCTCCGCAGATGAAGTATAACTGCTACTTCGGCTCTGACCTTGACGACAGCGAAAAAATGTTCTCCAACAGATTCGCAGAAGAGGATTTCTGTTCGGAAACAGGTGCGGACTCTATCGGCTTTATTGATATAAGCAAGATGAAAAAAATTGCGGAAATAGGTGGTATGGGTGTTTGCGATGCCTGCTTTACGGGCAAATATCCGGCTCCCACACCCAAAGAGATATTTGTTGACAGATATGCACAGCGTATAAGCAGAATTAAAGAGGTGTAGTATGAAAAACAGTTTTTCCGAGAGTTACAAGAACGCAGGCGTAGACGTTACGGCAGGCTACAGGGCAGTTGAGCTGATGAAAAAGCACGTTGCCAGAACCAAGACCGCAGGGGTCGTTTCGGGAATCGGCGGATTTGGCGGACTGTTTCAGCCGGATCTTTCGGGTATGGAGGAGCCGGTACTTGTCAGCGGTACAGACGGCGTAGGCACAAAGCTGAAGCTTGCCTTCCTCCTTGACAAGCACGACACCATAGGCATTGACGCTGTGGCTATGTGCGTGAATGATGTTGTATGCTGCGGTGCAAGACCGATGTTTTTCCTCGACTATATCGCAGTTGGAAAAAATGTACCCGAGAAGGTCGCACAGATCGTTTCGGGGATCGCAGACGGCTGTGAGATGTCCTATTCGGCACTTGTCGGCGGTGAAACAGCCGAGATGCCCGGATTTTACCCTGTTGATGAATACGATGTAGCAGGATTTTCCGTTGGCATTGTTGACAAAAAGAATATTATTGACGGCTCCAAGCTCACCGCAGGCGATGTGCTTATAGGTCTGCCGTCAAGCGGAGTACATTCAAACGGTTTTTCCCTCGTGAGAAAGGTTTTCGGAATTGATGAAAACACTATCCACAATGAGTATCCCGAGCTGGACAAGCCCCTCGGTGAAGCTCTGCTCACCCCCACAAGGATCTATGTCAAGCCTGTGCTTGACCTTATTTCCAAGGTTGAGGTGAAGGCGATCTCGCATATCACGGGCGGCGGCTTCTATGAGAATATCCCAAGAATGCTCCCCGAGGGTCTGACTGCCAAAATCAACAAGGACAGTATTCCCGTACTGCCGATCTTCAAGGTAATTCAGCGTGTGGGAAATATCCCCGAGCACGATATGTTCAATACATTTAATATGGGAATCGGTATGGTCATTGCGGTGTCTGCCGATAACGCAGATAAGGCAGTTGAAACGCTCAGAGCTTACGGCGAAAATGCAGTCGTTTTGGGCGAGGTCGTCGAGGGTACGGACGGAGTAGTGTTTGAATAATGAAAAATATCGTTGTTCTGGTATCCGGCGGAGGAACAAACCTTCAGGCACTCATAGACGCTGAAAAAAGCGGAATAATAAGAAGCGGAAGAATTACCGCAGTTATCTCTTCAAATCCCAACGCCTACGCTCTGGAGAGGGCAAAGCAGAACGGCATACAGACAGCCGTTATCAGGAGAAGAGATTATGAGGATTTTAAAAGCTATGACCTCGCACTGACAGAGCTTTTG
>CACYCD010000096.1 GCA_902772755.1 uncultured Ruminococcus sp. | reverse complement strand
GCTTTTGCCTTGGCTTCGGCTTCGGCTTTTGCTTTCAGCCACGCTTCACGTCTTGCCTTCTTTATGGGTCTGGCAAGTATATCTTTTTCCTTCTTTTCACGTGCCAGCTCTGCATTTCTTGCACGCTGTGCTTCCATTGCAGCTTTTCTCTTTGCCTCGGCTTCTTTCTTTGCCTTCTTCTCGGCTCTGATCTTCTCCTGCTTGGCTTTCTTCTCCTGTGCAAGCTTGATATTCTTTGCACGCTTGGCTTCAATTGCCGCTCTTATTCTGGCTTGCTCTTCCTCTCTGATGAGCTGTGCAGGGGATTTTATCTTCTCAACGCACTTGAAGAACATTGCACTCATCGGAGGAATGGAAAGATTTATGCTGAACTCCAGGTCATGCAGGGGAATCTCCCTTGCCATGATCTCGTGACCGTTGGTTATACCGTAGCCACCGTATTTTTCATCATCGGAGTTGAATATCTCGTCATAAACGCCGTACTCAGGCACACCGATGTTGTAGTCAACCCTGTGCATCGGCTGAAAGTTCATAACGCAGACGATTATATTGCCGTCCTTGTCCAATCTTTGGAAGGCGATTATCGACTGGGTATAGTCATTGTGGTGTATCCACTTAAAGCCCTCCCAATCAGAATCTATCTCATGCAGGGGACGCTCGTTAATATAGAGCTGATTGAGATCCCTGACAAAATCCTTGAATTTCCAGTGTTTTTCATATTCAAGCAAATTCCACTGGATACTGCCTGCGGAATCCCACTCATCGAACTGACCGATCTCGGTACCCATAAATGTCAGCATCTTGCCGGGGTGTGCAGCCATATATGCAAGGAACATTCTTGTGCCTGCAAACTTCTGCTCATAGTCACCGGGCATCTTGTTTATGAGAGAGCCTTTGCCGTAGACCACCTCGTCATGTGAGATAGGCAGGATAAAATTCTCGCTAAAGCAGTAAATAAACGAGAAGGTCAGATTGTCGTGATTGAAGGGTCTCCACAGCGGGTCAAGCGACATATAGCGGAGCATATCGTTCATCCAGCCCATATTCCACTTGTAGTCAAAGCCCAGTCCGCCGTCCTCGACCGCACCCGTGACCTTCGGCCAGGAGGTGCTTTCCTCGGCTATCATTGTAACGTTCGGGTGATACATATGAATTACAGTGTTGAGCCTCTGCAGGAACTCCACTGCCTCGATATGCTCTCTGCCACCCCACTTGTTGGCTATCCACTCACCGTCACGGCGGTTGTAGTCGAGGTAGAGCATAGACGCCACAGCGTCAACACGTATTCCGTCAATGTGGTATACATCTATCCAGTACATTGCAGATGAAATGAGGAAGGAAATCACCTCATATCTTGCATAGTCAAATACATAAGTACCCCACTCTTTATGTTCACCCTTACGTGAATCAATATATTCATAGCAGGCTGTGCCGTCAAAGCGACCCAGACCGTGAGCGTCCTTGGGGAAATGTGCCGGCACCCAATCAAGAATAACGCCGATGCCGTTTTCGTGACAGGTATTTACAAATGCCATAAAATCGTGCGGTGTGCCGTATCTTGATGTCGGGGCAAAATAGCCTGTTACCTGATAGCCCCAGCTTCCGTCAAAGGGATACTCCGTTATCGGCATAAACTCAACGTGGGTGTAGCCCATCTCCTTGAGATAAGGTACAAGCTCCTCTGCGAGCTTTGCATAGTTATACACGCTGCCGTCCATATATCTTCTCCACGAGCCTGCGTGTATCTCATAGATATTCATCGGTTTTTCAAGGTGAGAAGAGCCGTTACTCTGTTCAAACCAGGGGTCATCATTCCAGTTGAAGCCCGACAGATCATACACCATTGAGGCGTTGTCGGGGCGTGTCTGTGAGTGAAAAGCATAGGGATCGGATTTGAGCTGCTTTTCATACCACGGAGTTTCAACACAGTATTTATAGATGTCATACTGCTGTAAGCCGGGAATGAACAGCTCCCATACACCTGGTTCACTTATTCTGTACATGTGGTGTGCATCATAATTCCAGCCGTTGAAGTTGCCCACGACCGAAACAGACAGAGCATTTGGAGCCCATACTCTGAAAACAACACCGTCCTGATTATCCCAAAAAACCTTGTGTGCCCCCATAAAGTCATAGGCACGAACTGCGTCACCGTCATGAAAAAGCTCCAGCGGTGTGCGAGGGTCATTAAACTGATAGTTCATATTATTTTTCACTCCTTCGCATATAAAGGGCATCTCTACAAACCCATAGCCCTCTTATTGCACCATATATTCAGCCGCCATATTGTCCAAAATCCCCTCGCAATACGTCAGTATTACTTCGTGAATTTTGAACTATCTGCCAATTAAATCTACGGCACACTAAAACCACTCCGGGTTTTTAGAGATGCCCTATAAAAGTCACTGCACGGCAGGACTGTTATTATCCATAGATAATTTTACCTAACAAATGAATAAATGTCAATGGTTCTGATAAAATTCATAGAATTTTTTTTAATATTTTAATGGCTTTGTTTAGATTATCGAGATTGAAGTTTGAATAATTCACGATAATTATATGTTCTCGGGCATTATCGGGCTTGCAGAGATAATCGCTCAAAAAACTGCCGCTTATGCCGTTTTTCCGCATAAGCTTCCTCAGCTCACTGTCGGAAAGCTCGGTATCAAGCTTCATCAAAAAATGCAGTCCGGAGCTGTTTTCGATTATCTTCACCCTGCTGTCAAGGCCGCTGTTCCTTATCACGGAGATGACCTCTTTTTCAAGGCTCTTGTAGTACCGCCTCATACGGTTGATGTGCCGTTCAAAATATCCTTCGCTTATAAAGGCTGCAAGGGTGTACTGCTCAAAGCCCGACACCGTGCAGGAGAGGAATTTCATTTTTTCACGGTAGAGCTTCATCAGCTCGGGCGGAAGCACCAGATAGCTTATCCTTATCGAGGGGGCTATGGTTCGGCTGAAGGTGTTCAGGTAGATGACCCTCCCGTTTTTGTCGGTGGTGAATAGGTTTTCAGTGGGCGTCAGACGGCTGTACTCGCTGTCATAGTCGTCCTCAATGATATATCCGCCTGTTTCGTCAGCCCAGTTCAAAAGCTCGTGCCGTCTGTCCGCAGGCATCGTTATCCCCGTGGGGAAGTGATGACACGGGCTGATATGCACCACCTCTGCACCGCAGTCGATGAGTCCCTGTGGTGAGATACCCTTTTTGTCAATGTCCACATACTCAGTGCGGACGCCGTTCATCTCGTAAATTCGTGGTATCTTGGTATAGCCCGGGTTCTCAACGGCAAAGCACTTGTCCTTCCCCAAAAGCTGGATTATCAGAGTGTAAAGATACTCCGTGCCGGCACCGATTATCATTTGTTCGGGCTGTACGCTCATTCCCCGTTGGTGATAGAGGTAGTCACACACTGCCTGTCGGAGTGCCTCCGCCCCGTTGAACGGCAGCGGACGCAGCAGCTCGTCCTCATAGTCGAGGATAGTCCTCCGCATCAGCCTCGCCCACACCGAAAACGGGAACTGTCCTGCGGCAAATCTACGTCCGCTGAAATCAAATCCGGTCTGTGTGTCCTCGCTGCGTTCTCCCGTATTCGCATTGGAAACGGACGGCTTCTGAGCCTTGAT
>CACYCD010000095.1 GCA_902772755.1 uncultured Ruminococcus sp. | reverse complement strand
GAAGTTGAAGAAAAGACCATTGCAGCTTTGAATGAAAATACCGCCGAAACTCAGGCTAAGCCTGCAAATAAGGCTAAGAAGGACGAGCCGGCACCTGCTTCCGCAGAGGCCCCCGTTCCCGAAGAAGCACCGGCAAAGAAAGCACCCTCCAAAAAGAATGAGGGCATAGATATTTTTGTTGAATGATGCTGGTAACAGCGGTCGAGGAAAGGAGAAAAAACCTTTCCGCAGTGTATATAGACGGGGAGTTGGCTCTCAAGCTGGACACGGAAACACTCATTGCGAATCGCATTCAGGCATGAACCGAGCTTGACGATGAAGATCTACATGAGCTTATCCGTCAGAGTGACATCAAGCGTGCAAAGGAGAAAGCCCTGTGGCTGATATCCTACCGTGACCACAGCGAGAAGGAGCTTGTCGAAAAAATCAGGCGTACAAGCAGTGAGGAGGCGGCACAGGCTGCCGTTGCCCGTATGAATGAGCTGGGGCTTGTGAATGATGAAAGCTATGCAAGACGGCTGTTCAGGGAGCTGACTCAGGGAAGCAAGCACCTCTCGATCAGGGCGGCTCGCTACAAGCTGATGGAAAAGGGAATAAGCCGTGAGCTTATTGACCTTATAGCGGAGGAAAACCCCGTTGACGAATATGAACAGGTAAAAATAATTCTAAGTAAGAAATATAATAACTTTGCCGATGATGAGAAGCTCCGCAAACGGGCGATATCCGCCCTGCAGAGGAAGGGCTTTGACTGGGAAACCATTAAATCGGCGATGACTGAATTTGAAGAGGAAAACTATGGCTGTTAAGGTTGGTATTGTTTCGCTTGGCTGTGCCAAAAATCAGGTCGATGCAGAGATGCTGTTGTATAAGATCAAGGAGGCAGGCTACACGCTTGCCGAGGATCCGGCGATGTGTGATATCGCAATCGTCAACACCTGCGGATTTATTGAATCTGCAAAGCAGGAAAGTATTGATGAGATATTGGAGCTTGCACAGCTAAAGCGTGAGGGCAAGATTAAAAAGCTGGTCGTCACGGGCTGTCTTGCCCAACGCTACAGCACTGAAATTATGAAGGAGATGTGCGAGGTCGATGCTGTTGTCGGCATCGGCGGAAATGACAGGATCGCCGAGGTGCTTGGCGAGGTTATGGACGGAGACAGAACCGAGCTGTTCCCCGACAAGCTGCTTATGCCGCTGGAGGGAAAGCGAGTGCAGTCCACTCCGCCCTACAGTGCGTACATAAAAATATCCGAGGGCTGTGACAATCGCTGCACATACTGTGCTATCCCCCTGATCAGGGGAGGTCACCGCAGCCGCCGTATGGAGGATATCTTGGCGGAAGCCCGTGAGCTTGCCGACAGGGGCGTTAAGGAACTTAACGTCATTGCTCAGGACACCAGCCGTTACGGACTGGATCTGTACGGAGAGTACCGTCTGGCAGCACTTCTCAGAGAGCTGTGCAAAATTGACGGCTTGCACTGGATAAGGGTCTTGTACTGCTATCCCGACAAAATCACCGATGAGCTTATTGAGGTCATACGTGACGAGGAAAAAATCGTAAAGTATATTGACCTGCCCCTCCAGCACTGCAATGACAGGATACTAAAGCTGATGAACAGATACGGCAGCCGTGAGGCTCTGACGGCTCTTATCAAAAAAATCCGCAGTGAGATCCCCGAGGTCGTGATCAGAACTACCTTTATTGCAGGCTTCCCGTCTGAGACGGAGCAGGAGTTTGAGGAACTGTGCGACTTTGTAGATGAAATGAAGTTTGAGCGTATGGGCTGTTTTGCCTACAGCGTTGAAGAGGGTACGCCTGCGGAAAAATTTGACGGTCAGCTTGATGAAGAAACAAAAAACCGCCGTGCTGAGATAATCACCGATCAGCAGAGCTACATTATGGACGCCTATCTTGAAGGTATGGAGGGCAAATGTGTTGAGATCCTATGTGAGGGTTATGACAGGTATGCCGAGTGCTGGTTCGGCAGAACCTATGCGGACGCTCCCGAGGTCGATACCGTGACCTTCTTTACAACAACGGGCGAAAAACCGACAGTCGGGGAGTTTTATACGGTGAAGATCACGAGCTTTATTGACAGCTCGCTTGTGGGTGAAATTGAAAATTAGGATATGATGAAATGAATTTGCCAAACAAACTGACACTGCTCAGAATAATTTTTGTTCCTGCGTTTATAATTATCATACTGCTTGATTTTCCGTTTCATTTTCTTGTGGCAGGACTTATCTTCGGAGCGGCTTGTATTACCGATACATTGGACGGAAAAATTGCACGAAGCAGAAACTTAGTGACCGACTTCGGCAAGTTTGCCGATCCGCTGGCTGATAAAATACTGGTGATCTCTGCCTTGGTCTGCTTTTTACAGCTGGATCTGCTGGGCAGCTTTGGTGCGATACCCGTTACCATAGTGCTGTTCAGAGAGTTTGCGGTTTCGGGAATAAGGCTGGTTGCCGCAAGCTCCGGCAAGGTGGTGGCTGCAAATATCTGGGGGAAGGTCAAGACCGTCACTCAGATGGTGGGCATTGTGCTGATAATGGCTATGCAGGCATTGTCGGAAGCGTTGAAGTTTTTCCACTGGGACATCGGCATACCCGATCAGGTGTATCTGTACACGGGCATAGCACTTATATGGATATCAACAGTATTCACAATAATCAGCGGAATTATCTACATAAAGGATAATTTTGATTTTATCAAAAACTGGTGACAGGGAGGCTGTGAATAAAATTGGTAAAAAAGAATAATTTTATTGAAACGCTCTGTTCTTATGCAGTCACGATTCTGGGCTTGCTGATTTTCGGCTGGCTTGGGATATATTCAATATTTCACACCTGCGTTATAGACCCTGCTCACTACACCGCCGAGCAGATACTGTTCAAGGACGAGGATATTGTAATAAATCTGTTTTTGCTTGCAGCCTTCTTTGTGGTGATCTTCGGACTGAGAAGGTATGCAGATGTGTTTAAAAAAGTCCATGTGGGCTTTTTGATAGGCGGACTTGCGTTTTATACCGTCACGCTGGGCTGTATCTGGATATACAGTGTGCAGAGCGTACCTGCCGCCGACTCGGGTACGGCTTTTGAGGCGGCGATAAACTTCCTTGCAGGCGACTATACCGCAATGAAAACCAGCAACAATGATTTTTACAGCAATTACAGCTATTTTGAGATCTATCCGTTCCAGCTGGGCTATGTGTTCATTTCGGAAATAGTTTACTGGCTGACCGATTCCTATACTGCTATGCCGATGCAGGTGCTAAACGTGCTTTCGCTTGCCGGTATGTATGCAGGACTGCAGCTTCTGTCAATGAGGATATTCAGGAGCAAGGCTGTTACATTTATACTGACGTTTTTGCTTGCAGGCTGTATTCAGGGCATATTCTTCACGACCTTCACCTACGGAAATATCCCCGGCTTCGCCGCCTCGGTGTGGGCGTGGTACTTTATCGTTCGCTTTATGCAGGACGAGAGGAAGGGCTTCAAGCGGTATCTGATGCTGATCCCCTGCTCACTGCTTATGGCGGTGGGTCTGCTGGCGAAGTACAACAGTATGATCTGGCTGGTGTCAATCTGCATCGGTCTTGTCATCTATGTCATAAGGACAAAACGCTGGCTCGACCTTACAGCGATAGCTGTTATCTCTGCGGTGGCACTGGGAAGCTTTGCACTTGTGAGGGTGCATTACGAGAATGCCGGCGGAGTTGAGCTTGGCACGGGCGTTGGTCAGTGGCTGTATCTCGATGCAGGTATCAAGGATTCTGCAATGGCACCCGGCTGGTACAACGACATTTCCAAATCGACTTATATCCAAAACGACTGTGACGGAGAGAAGGCTGCCGAGGCAGCCAAGGCAAGTATCAAGGAACGTCTGGCGTATTTCAGCGAGAACAAGAAGGAAGCCCGTGAGTTTTTCAAGAAGAAAATAGTTTCTCAGTGGCTGGAGCCGTCCTATGAGAGCGTTTGGGTCAGCAAGGTGAAAACTCATTATTACGGAGAGGTCGATCCCGATGGCTTTGTGGCAAGCGTGTATACGGGCAGATGGGGAGATTTCTTTGAGGATTACTTTGACTTTTTCAGTATGATAGTGATCATCCTTGCAGGTGCAGGATTTTTGGGGCTTATTTTCAGAAGGCTCAGTGCGGAGGGCATAATACCGCTCACGGCACTGCTGGGGGGATTTTTCTATCACCTGCTGTTTGAGGCGAAGAGTCAGTATATTATGACCTACTTTATACTGATGATATTCTTCTCGGCATACGGCTTGTACTTTATAATAAAGAACCGCAGCTTTACGCCCGACACTCAGGGAAAGAAGAACCTCGGTGCAAGGATACTGAGCATTGCGGAAAAAGTAGAGGATTACAACAGAAAATAATCGATACCGCACGTTCTGTGCGGTATTTTCGCAAAGGAGTATATATGAAAAAGGATTATCTTGAAATAGGCAAGCTCACGGGTACTCACGGGATAAAGGGAGAGTGCCGTGTGGAGCTGTGGTGCGACAGTGCAGAGTTTTTTTGCTATTTTAAAACCCTGTACCTTGACCCGAACGGAAATGAGAAGCTCACTCTGAAAAGTCGTCCGCATAAAAATATCGCCCTCACCAAGATCAAGGGGGTAGACGATATCGACACCGCCCAACGGCTTGCAGGCAAGGTGCTGTATATGAAGCGTGAGGACTGCCCTCTGCCGGACGGTGTAAATTTTGTGCAGGATATCATCGGCTGTACCGTCAAGAATATAGATGACGGCACGGCTTACGGCACTGTGACGGACGTCATCAGGACAGGGGCAAACGATGTGTATGAGCTGAAAACCGCAGACGGCAAGACGTATCTCATTCCCAAAATCGACGAGGTTGTAATCTCGGTAGATACAGACGGCGGTGAAATTCTGATAAGACCGATGAAGGGGCTATTTGATGAGGATTGATATAATTACGCTGTTTCCCGAGATGTGCCGTGCCGTGCTGGACGAGAGCATACTCGGCAGAGCACAGAAGAGCGGTGCTTTGGAAATATACACGCATCAGCTCAGGGACTATGCCTTCGACAAGCACCGCAGGGTGGACGACACGCCCTACGGCGGAGGTATGGGTATGCTGATGCTGGCTGAACCGATCGCACTGTGCTTTGAGGATATTTGCGACAAGCTCGGCTCTCGACCTCATTTTGTGTATATGTCGCCGCAGGGCAGGACGCTCACCCAGCAGAGGCTGAAGGAGCTGAAGGAATATGAGAACATCTGTGTGCTTTGCGGTCACTATGAGGGAATTGATGAGCGTGTGCTTGATTCGCTTATTGATGAGGAGATCTCGATAGGTGACTACGTGCTGACGGGCGGTGAGCTTCCGGCGTTGGTCTTTGTTGATGCACTGTCAAGAATGGCAGGCGGTGTGCTGTCGGACGAGCTGTGCTTTACGGACGAGAGCCACTACAACGGCTTGCTGGAATATCCGCAGTACACCAAGCCGCAGCTGTGGAGGGGCAGGGAGGTGCCGTCGGTGCTGTTGAGCGGTCACCACGCCAACATCAACAAGTGGCGGTATGAGCATAGCCTGATAAACACCTATAAGAAACGCCCCGAGCTGCTCACGGCGGAGCAGACAGAAGAAGTTAGGCGGTTATTAGAGCCTGTTTAGTATCTTTACGCACGCACCTTTACGGCAAATTTTCCCGATAACTGCGTCAAACGGTCTTGCAATACGTCAGTATT
>CACYCD010000094.1 GCA_902772755.1 uncultured Ruminococcus sp. | reverse complement strand
TAGAGAACATAGCTCTGATCCTTGGTCGGGTCAACGGCTTTTTTCAGAATGAACCGCTCTCCCTGTTTTTCGATGCGGGCATAGTGACCCGTGACAACCTTGTCATAGCCAAGCTCATACATCTTTTGCATCAGCTTTTCAAATTTCAGCCAGCGGTTACAGCGTATGCAGGGGTTGGGAGTTCCGCCGTTTTCGTATATCTCGATAAAATTATCTATTATCTTTTCTTTAAACTCCGCTTTAAAATTGAACACATAATGATGTATGCCGATTCGGTCGCATACATCTCGTGCGTCCTCTATATCGGAGAGGGAACAGCAGGATTTTTCCGTATCGATTCCGATGTCCTCGTTGTCATAGAGCTTCATTGTCACGCCTATGATCTCAAATCCCTTGTTTTTCATAAGCAAAGCGGCGACACCCGAATCAACGCCGCCGCTCATTGCGATTATTGCTTTTTCCATTATCCCAGCCTTATCATCTCGTCAATGCAGTGCTTTGCTTTGAGGCGTTCTTCCTCGTCAAGCTCTATCACTTCTCCGAACTCACCGTTCAGGCAGTTGTAAACGTCTGCAAGAGTGGTACACTTCATATTTGAGCATATCAGATCCTTTGACATGGGATAGAATTTCTTGTCGGGGCAGAGGTACTGAAGCTCCTCTGCGATCGAGATCTCAGTGCCGATGATAAACTCCTTGTCCTCGCTCTCTTTTGCGTAGTTGATTATGCCGGAGGTCGAGCCTACATAATCAGCGTGTCTGACAACAAGAGGCTTGCACTCGGGGTGAACAAGCACCTTTGCCTCGGGGTGCTTACGCATTGTAGCCAGGAGCTGTTCCTCACTGATCTTTGCGTGCGTGGGACAGCCACCGTTGAGAAGCTTGAAGGTTTTTTCGGGTATCTGTTTTTCAACGAAGGCACCTAGGTTGCAGTCGGGAATAAAGAGTATCTTGTCCGATTCCAGCTTTTTACAAATCTCAACAGCGGAGGACGAGGTCACGCATACATCACAGATAGTTTTGAGTGCGGCAGTGGTGTTTATGTAGGCAACTACCGTGTAGTCGGGGTACTGCTCCTTTACTACCGTGATGAGGTTCTTGTCCATCTGCTCCGCCATCGGACAGCCGGCATCGGGGTTCGAGAGGTAAACGGTCTTTTCGGGTGCGAGTATCTTGACTGTTTCAGCCATAAAGCGAACACCGCACATAAGGATATTTTTCTGCTTGACGTCCTTTGACTTGACCGCAAGGGCATAGCTGTCGCCCGTAAAGTCCGCTATCTCCTTTATCTCCTGTGCCATATATGAGTGTGCAAGGATACAAAAGTCTTTTTCCTTCTTTAATTTAAGGATTCTTTGCTGTAAATCTTTTATCATAGTCAACCTATCCTTTAGGGCTGTACATCCGCCATAAGGCGAACCATAACCGCCTTTTGTGCGTGAAGGCGATTCTCTGCTTCTTCAAAAATTTCATCTGCGTGGGCTTCAAAGACATCTGCGGTGATCTCTTCTCCCTTGTGAGCAGGCAGACAGTGAAGCACCATACATTCGGGATTGGTCTTTTCCATTAGCTCGGCGTTGACCTGAATGCCTGCAAAGGCTTTCTCACGCTCTGCTTTTTCGCTCTCCTGACCCATTGATGCCCAAACATCTGTGTATACAACGTCTGCACCCTCGGCAGCCTTGAAGGGATCTGAGGTCATCTCAAACATTCCCGGATATCCCTTTGCAAAGTCAAGGATATTCTGAGGCGGTTCATAGCCTGCAGGACAGGCGATGGAAACGCTCATACCGGCTTTAAGACAGCCTACAATGAGGGAGTTTGCCATATTGTTGCCGTCACCGATAAATGCGAGCTTTAGTCCCTGGAGCTTGCCCTTAAATTCCCTGACGGTCATAAGGTCTGCAAGCACCTGACAGGGGTGGCAGTAGTCTGTAAGTCCGTTTATTACGGGGATAGAGCCGTATTCGGCAAGAGCCTCCACCTCGCTCTGCTCAAAGGTACGTATCATAATTCCGTCAAGCATTCTCGACAGCACACGGGCGGTGTCCTGCACAGGCTCACCCCTGCCGATCTGAAGATCGTTTGAGGACAGGAACAGCGGATATCCGCCGAGCTGGTACATACCTGTTTCAAAGGAAACACGGGTACGGGTTGAGGATTTTTCAAATATCATACCGAGGGTCTTTCCCTTGAGGTGGTGGTGTTCTATGCCGTGCTTCAGCTCATATTTGAGCTGGTCGGCTAAGTTGAGTATATCCTTGATATCCTCCGATGAGAGGCTTTCAAGTGTTAGTAAATGCTTCATTTCAGTTTTCCTCCATTGTCTTTTTGAGGATCTCAACAGCCTCGTCAAGCTCCTCATATTTTATATTGAGCGGTGGGAGCATTCTCAGCAGGGTCTTGGCTGTGATGATGAGCAAGCCGTTTTCGGCACAGCGTTTTGCGATCTCGCCGGCGTTGCCGTCGACCTCAATGCCTATCATCAGACCGAGCTGACGCACTGAGCGTACACCCTTGATCGTCAGCAGTTTTTCTTTGAGATATTCTCCCTTATTTATAACTTCATTCAAAAAATCCTCACGGTTTATTGTGTCGAGGACGTAATTTGCACCTGCACAGACTACGGGGTTGCTTCCGAAGGTAGTGCCGTGGCTTGAAAATCCCATAACACCGCTGAGCTTTTCATTTACAAGGCAAAGTCCTATCGGCAGACCTCCGCCGATTCCCTTTGCCGAGGTCACGATATCGGGAGTTATCCCGCTGTGCATATAGGCGTAGAGCTTGCCTGTTCTGCCTGCACCCGTCTGCACCTCGTCAACAATGAGAAGTACATCACGCTCACGGCAGAGCTTCTCAACGGCTTTCAGGTAATCCTCGCTGAGGATATTCACACCGCCCTCGCCCTGAATTACCTCCAGCATAACGGCACAGGTCTTGTC
>CACYCD010000093.1 GCA_902772755.1 uncultured Ruminococcus sp. | reverse complement strand
TCAGCGATATATGACGGATACGGTGCCATGATACCACGCAGCTGCCCTCTTGTAGCTCCGAGAAGCAAACCGTTTGCCGTGAACAGCGTCATCTGCGTATCATCGGATATCAATGCTTTGCCGTTTGTCAGCTTGTATTCTGTTATACCTCTTTCACCGAATTTTTGAAATATACTTTTCTCCTCAAAAAATTCAATTGCATATCCCAGTGCATCGCCTGCCGCACCGCCGATCAAGCAACCCCTGTATTTATCCAAATTCTTCATCTGTTATTCCTCACAGTATTTTTCTTATAGACTTTCGTAAAAACGAACCGCTCCGTTTATCTCGTCCTCTGTCGGATGACCTTTTGCTATGCCGCCTATCAGCTTGAACGGACCGAAGGTATCAAATCCGAGACAGTCGTATCTTCCAATTTCTTTACAGCACTTGGATTCAGCTATCCTGACAATTGCTCTGTAGTAGCTCGGTTTTTTTGTTCCATAAGTGGAAATATAAAACACACTCTTCCCCATTGGCAGTTTTTCTTCCGCATATTTCAAAACCTGCTTTGCAAATGAAGCATAGTAGATTCCCGAAGCAAAACCGATCCTGTCATACTGAGAAATGTCTGTGGTTTTGTCTTTGGTAACATCGATCAAGGTCACGTCATATTTTTCCGCAATTGCATCAAGCAGTTTTTTCGTATTGCCGTGATGTGCGGAATAATACACAATGGCAGTTTTCATCTTGAAACTCTCCTATTCATAATCGGGCTTCTGCATTTTCTTTCTGTCGTAAATCTTCTTGCTCTTGACCACTCTGGTAGTCGGCTTCAATCCGTTCCAATCACGGCGACTGCGAGCATAATATTTCTTCTTGTTCCGCTTGCTCTGCTTGTTTAATGGTACAAGCTTCATACCTGTCACCTACTTTTTTTACGATAGAATTTTTTAAACAGTAATTTCTATTAGATTTCCTTCAATGGCGATAATACTGCTTTCGTAATAACCGTCACCTGTTGTTCGTGGACCTCCGGTGATCTCATACCCATCAGCTTTAAGCATTTGCGTCAACGCATCGACCCTATCTTTACTGCCGACCGAAAAAGCAATGTGGGCATACCCTGTGCGGTTCAAATCCTTATGAAAATCAACTAACTCAGGCTTGTTCATAATTTCTAACCTTGCTCCGCTGTCAAAGCTGATGAAGAACGAACGGAAACCGGTAGTACTGTTGCAATAACCATCGTCACTGCTTCCGCCGAGATATCGAACAAAAAAATCCCTCACAGCTTCCAAGTCATTTACATACAATGCAATATGATCAATCAACATAACACTCACCGAAATCACTTGTCATAATCTTGCCATACATCTTATATGCCTCAAAAATCATCTGCATTTATGATAACAGAAAAATCGAGACTTGTCCACAAAACTCTGCAAAATAATGATTCTGTCATCCGTTGCCTGTGAAATTGTCAATATCACTTGACAAATTTATTTCGAGAAAAATGAAATCGTCAATAACACTTGACACGTTACTTTTGTTCGGGATACCCTATCAAGTGTTATTGACAATTAAATTTTTATCAGCAGAAACATAAATTCAGGTACGAATATTTATTCGAGGAATGAAATATATTACTTCTTAGTCAGAGCCTAATCATCATAACCAAACATACGTCTGGTAAATTCGTTTTCTGCCAAAGAAATGTATTCATCACCGGAAACTATAATATGGTCGATCAAATGACTGTCTATTAATTCCAAAGTTTTGATAAGCTGCTCAGTTATTGCACAATCCTCTCTCGAAGGAAACAGATTACCGCTTGGATGGTTATGGGATATGACCGCTGAATAGGCTTGGTATTTCATTGTGAGTTCAACTATTTTTTTGACCGGTACGTCCGAACCCGAAAAAGACCCTTTGGCTATACAGCCAAAAAAAATCTGCCTGCCCTTATTATCAAGCAACAGCAGATACACCTCTTCAAAATCCTTGCCTATGTATTTTGGTATAAAAAAATCGCCCAGATGTTCAAAATCGATTTCTCTATCGGCGTTGTTCTTCTTGTCATCAATATATATTCTCGAAAACTCCGGTATCATTTTCAATAAAACAGCAACATGCTCACTGATTCCGCAGTCACATAAAGCAGAAACAGACGCATCACACAAAGCAGAAAAAGACCCAAACCCATTAAGCAACCTATGAGCCAGTTCGTTTGTATCCTTTCTCGGGCAGGCATAGTAAAGGAGCATCTCAAGCTGTTCATGCGTTTGAAACCCATCAAGAGAACCATTGTCAATGAACCTCTTCTTCATACGTGAACGATGATCCTTGTGAACATTAACAGGCTTATCAGAGTTTGAATCTTTTACTTTTTTCATAGTTATCACCAATAAATTTTTTACTTTAAAAACATTATATCATAAGCAATACAGCAATGTCAAGCATTTTCAATTAATTGTTTTAAAAAATTATAGTTTTTTTGCAGAAAACTTTAATTTGGCTCCCCCTGAAAAAATCACTCCAATTCCACAATATATAAAACCTCTAATTGCATTATCTGACAATGGTATATATAGGGCAACCATAAAAAACTGCTATAAAGTGTCCTTTGTCAATTTAGCAAAGCAACCAAAGCGGATTCCGGAGCTTTAAATGGCAACAAGGTCAAGAACTGAGCTATGGTCAGGAATCAGATCATCATAGACGACAATATCAAGGCTCGTATAGAGAAATATGACCTCCGAAATTAACCTGCCTCTTCCGTTCCGCTATGCTTCACATCAAAGCAGGCAAATCATCAATTTTCCAATTTCGCAAAAAACTTACATACTTTACTTGACATAGCCTTGCAGACCGTTTGACGCAGTTATCGGGAAAATCAGCTGTAAAGATGCGTGCTTAAGATACTAAACAGGCTCTAATAATAAAATGGCTGTGAAGGAACGGAGTTTAACTCGTTCCTTCACAGCCGTTTTAGGTTGTTGATTATTTATGAATGATGTAGGTGTAGTCGTAGTTTTCGCCGAAGTTGTTGTCCCAGTAGGTTTTGCCGTTTACTGTGTAGGAGAGGCAGAACTTGAGCTTTGAACTGTCGCTCACTGAGATTCTCTTTTCCCAGATCTCTGTACCATTGGCATTTGTTGAAGTGTAGCTGAGGTTAGCTTCCTTATATGTCTTCCAGTTGTTTTCGGTGTATCTTACCTTTACGTCCTTGTTGTATGCAAGGTTCTTGAGCTCTGCACAAACATTGTAGGTGTTGCCGTAGCAGTATGTTCTTACTGCCTTGATGTTGCCTGCACCGACAAAATCATCCTTGTAGTTTTTGCCGTTGTTGTTGTCCCAGTAGGTCTTGCCGTTGGCAACGTACTTGATAGCGTACTCTGTGTTGTAGCTTGTGATGTAGGCTTTCCAGATCTTGGAGCCGTCCTCAAGGGTCTTGTAGACAGTTGCAGTTGCATCCTGCCAAGCCTCACCGTTGAGGGGGTTATAGTGAACAGTAACCTGCTGCTGACTTGCATTGTCCTTTGTCTGAACAAAAACGTTGGTACCTCTGATACCGTACTTTGAGAAGTATGTCTCTGCGGCATACATCTTAACCTTGTCGTTGGCAGCTCCGGCGGTCATACCGAAAACTCCAAGTGAGCAAACAAGAACGCTGAGTACAGCAACTACGGAAATGAGCTTCTTTGCAGAAATTACCTTTTTCATTGTTAT
>CACYCD010000092.1 GCA_902772755.1 uncultured Ruminococcus sp. | reverse complement strand
CCAACCGTTTTTCAGCTTGTCCTTGCTTTGAGCTATTTTATCCTTTGCTTTTTTTATCTCTGCTCCATATTTTTCTTTTTCGGAATTATAATCCTCTATCCCTTTACTGTAGTCACTGCGAGCCTTGTTAAGCTTTTTTTCTGCATTTTTGATCGTCTTTTTGAACTTCTTCTTTGCCTTAATCAGCTTGTTTTCGGATTTTTTGAGCTTATCCAAAGCGTCTGCCTTCTTCTCAAAATACTCCGATTTCTTGTCGTCCAGCTCACTCTGCTTATCGGAAATAAAAGCTTTGATGCAAGCTTTTCCCGTGGCTTTCAGTGTCTTTTTATATGTGTCTATATTGTCGGTGTAGCTATCCTCAAAGGGTGTGATCCCCTCAGCGGAATATGCAGTTTTTACATACAGCTGGGAATACTTTTCGGTTTTGAAGCACTCGGGCATTATGTAAAAATATCCCTTTAGCCTGCCGTCTCCCAAGGTTGTCGAGTCACGTTCAAATGTGATGTTTTCAGGTGTTCTGACCTTACCGACTATTTTATAGCTCAGTCGGTTCAGAGTATCTTCGGTTTTTTTATCCTCAACAGTATCTGCTATGGTGAGGGTATCACCGATTTTCATATTCTTAAGCTGCAGAGAATCTATGACCGCCTCGTCTGATTTTTCGGGAAGTCTGCCCTCTGTCACTTCAACCATATTGAGTGGCTGAGAATCGGAGTACGCCGTCGGCATTGACCTTGCCCGCAGCGGAGAACTGCTGCCGTCTATATCTGCATAAACATCACAGTAATATGAGGGCATAACATCTGTAACATTTTTCAGCTGTGACACTGCTTCAATATCCTTTTCATCAAAGCCTACGGGAGAGATCAGGCGATAGTCGGAGAGGTTTGTTTGCGAAAAATACCTTTCTCCCATATCCAACATCGACACTGAGGTACTGCGTACACCGCTCAGAAACCCCACACCCAAGCCGATTATTGCCATTATTGAAAAGAACCTTGCTTTTGTTTCTTTGATTTCTCTGAAAGTATTTTTGAGAAGAGTTTTTTTCATACATAACACCGTGAAAATAATGATTTTATGGTACAATCACAGGACGATAATTTTTTAATGCCCTATATATTTATCATAACCAAAATTACCCTTCTTGTCAAGAAACAGTATTCCCTTGAATCAGCTATGTGAAAACCAGCCGGCGGATATAAAAAACCCCTGATGAGCATCAGGGGTAAGTGAATTATTTTTTATACTCAACATCTCCGAATATTGCATCATAGAATATTGAGGATTGGGTTTTGTCGGTGAATTTGAGCTTGCCGTTTTTAATGCTGTACTTGACCTCTTCTTCCGTATCTGAAGTAGCACGTTTGATTTTGAGCTTACCCTTATCGACTGTATATGAGTAGTACAGCGTTCTGTCAAGATACATATCGCTCTGAACGTAAGTAATTTTCAGCACTCCGTTGTCAGAAAATTCAAGCTTTTCCGAATACGGAAGCTCAGTATAATAGTAAAAGAACTTTCTGTCATCTGTATTCCATGTACCTGTCAGCTTTTCATCTGTATTATAGCTGTCAAAGGTATTCTTGTCGTATTCGGGACTTGATGAACACTCAAGCTCAATTGACTGTTCGGGTATCTCCTGACCTGTGGATTGGTCTGTATATGCCGCCTGAATCAGCTTTAGCTTTGCAGTGCCGAACAAGCGGTTGCCTGTTACCTCATAAGTAAGCTCGTTCTTTGCCATGGGATTGTATTCCAGCGTTATCAGATTCTTACCGTCCTTGGTTGATACCGAGTAATTTCCCGACTGCTCTGCACCCTGAGAGTACTCATGGAACTTACCCTTACCCTTTTCGTTGACCTTATCAAAAACATAATATGCTTCCTCTTGGGTCGTTTTTGCTTCATCTGCCGTAGCGGAGGTGTCATTATATGATATCTTATACATCCAAGCACCTGTTACAGTAGTGTTCATCACAGTATATGCTCCGTAAACCAGCAAGGATACGACCACTATGCAAAAAGCTATGAAAATACAGGGGTTTATATATTTAAACAAACCGCCAGGTTTTTTGGCAGGCGAAGCAACATCAAGCACTTCCTGCTCTGTCTCTTCTGTGACGGTATCTTCAAGATCACTGAATTGTGAAACGTAGGTACTCTCTTCCTGCTCTTCCAAAACAGTATCTTTGATTTCTTCGTTATTTGTGTTAATGTTTTCCATTCTATCTCCTCTGTCCTATACCGCCATAGGCTGTGCGGTATACTCAATCTTCATATAACATCTGCATTCTCTTGAACGGGTAGACGACACACTGTGCTTTGCCGATAATATTCTCAACATCAATCAGTCCTATTTCAATAGAACGGCTGTCCAGCGAATCAAAACGGTTGTCACCCATAACAAAGACCTTGCCTTGCGGAATAACCGAAGGTATTTCTGCATTTCCCTCTTTCAGCTCTGAGCTTACGTACGGCTCGTCAATAAGCACGCCGTCAACATAGACTCTCTGATTTTTGTAGTCTATTTGCAGAGTCTGTCCTTCTGTGGCAATTATTCTCTTTACAATAGCCTTATCATACTTTTGTGCACGGCTGATAACAACAATGTCGCCGTCCTTGGGAGTATACATAAAGCTGGTAACGATCATTTTATCGCCGTCCATCAGGGTATTCATCATTGAACGTCCGTCCACACCCACTATCCTAAAGAAAAAAGTGAGAATTATGACGGCAAATACCAAGGTGAAAATGATATATCTTGACCAATCATATACCCAACCGACAATCGGTGAAGTGTTTACAACAACATAGTCATCCTTACGGTGACTTGCGGTATAAGGCTTTTTTTCTTCTTTTATTATATCCTCTGCGGAATCGGTAAACTTTTCCGATGAATTGTCAAGAGCCAAATGGATCACCACCTAAACTATGCTCGAGCATCAGCCCACATACTGAAAATGCTCAATGGGGAATAATCTGAACTGAACCTTTCCTATGACTTCTTCCTCGTCAATAAGACCTACCTCGTAAAAACGGCTGTCAAGAGATACCTTGCGGTTATCTCCCATCACAAACACCTTTCCCTCGGGAATGACAGAGGGAATCTCCGCCGTACCTTTTACAAGCTTTGAGCTTACATAAGGTTCATCAAGCTTTTTATCATCTACAAAAACCGCCTGATTTTCAAAATCAATACGCAGCTTCTGTCCTTCGGTGGCTATCACACGCTTTACAATAGGTTCATCAAGGTGCTGACCACGTCTGATTATAACTATATCTCCGTCTGTCGGTGTATACATAAATCCGGTAACAACAAGCTTGTCGCCGTCAAGCAAGGTCATATTCATAGAGTCACCATCAACATTTACAATGCGTACAAAAAATGCCAAAATAAACATAACGGCACAAATCGCAAAGATAATGGATCTCATCCAGTCAAAGCACCAAAGCTTTCCTACACCTGTTTTTACAACTGTGGGACCGGCAGCAGGAGCGATATCCTGACTTGTATTTTCACTGACTTTATTTTCGTAATTTTCCAAAATACTACCTCATAATCACAGGAGCTTGCTTGAAAAACAGCATAATGCAGAGCATTACGCTCTTTTGGGCGTTTTGTCATTTTTCAAACAAGCCCTAGCAAAAAAGGGACATAAAGCCCCCTTTTACTACTTTTTGATTTGCTCTTTGACCTTGGCAGCCTTACCTACTCTGTCTCTGAGGTAATAAAGCTTGCTTCTGCGAACCTTACCGTATCTTACTACCTTAACGTCAACAACGTTAGGAGAATGAACCGGGAAAACTCTCTCTATACCAACACCGTAAGAAACACGTCTTACGGTAAAGGTCTCTGAGATCCCGCTTCCCTTCTTGGCAATAACGGTTCCCTCAAACATCTGGATTCTTTCTCTCTCACCCTCACGGATATTGACTGATACCTTAACAGTATCACCGATTCCGAACTCGGGGAAGGATTCTTTCATTGAGCCGGCTGCGATCATTTTTAATGCGTCCATAATTTCCTCCTGTGTTTTCAGATATTCTTGTCTATTGAGCTGACAGAGGAATATCCGCTTCAAATTTTGGTATAAACCATTATTTGACCCCCATCGGCTGAAAACCGACGGATACCAAATGCCTATATATAGTATCACAAACGACAGCAAAAAGCAAGAGTTTTTTTAAAATATTACAAAAAATAAACTTTTATGGCTTTTAACTCAAAATTCTGTGTTCATAAAGCCCTTGAAAATGCTGAAGCTCAGCTTCTTTTGATAATTCACATCGCAAAGAGTCTTTACCTCATCTTCATTGGAAAGAAATCCACATTCAACTATTACGGCAGGCACTCTTGCGTTGTCCAGCAAAAAGATATTTCCGCCTGCCGGCTTGGATTCACGGATATTTTTCTGCTGAAGATCCTCTTTTATAGCCGTGGTGATGTTATTCGCAAGTTTTTCCGCTATTGGTACCCTACCCGAGAAAAACACCTGAGAGCCTTTACAGGATATGGCAGGAAACATATTTTGATGAATGCTTATTGCCACATTGGAAATCTCCGAATTGTAGATATCCAAACGTTTATACATATCTGATTTTTTACGCTCTGCAATTGTTTTCAGTGATTTGTCAGCCAGATCTCCCTCATCGCTTCTGGTCATTTTGGTATTGAAGCCGTTGATTTCAAGAATTGCCTTCAGTTTCTTTGTGAATTTCAGATTAAGGTCACTTTCGATAACACCGCTTTCACTCACAGCACCTCCGTCCTCACCTCCGTGACCTGCGTCAAGCACCACGACGGTCTTGTCACGCTTTGTATCAATTACGGCTGAGGTGGGAACAGAATACCGATAAGTAAATACCATCGTCAAAGAAAAAACAATAATACAGACTGCCGAACAGATAAACATTCTTTTCAGATCCATAAAAATCATCCTCTCAGCAATATATATGCCGGAGGATGAATATAATGTACTAAGCTATTTGCAGTTTTCCTTTGTACAAATATGGTTTTCTTTATCAAGAAATACAACTGTGGGCTTGTGAGCTTCTGCCCCTACCTCTTCCATATACTTATATGCCATTATGATGACGTGATCTCCCACTGCCACCATTCTGGCTGCTGCACCGTTTACACAGATGACCGAGCTGCCGTATTCACCTGCGATCACATAGGTGTCGAAACGATTTCCGTTTTCAACATCGACCACACTTACCTTTTCATACTCAAATATACCTGCTGCATCCATAAGCTGTTTGTCAATTGTAATGCTGCCAACATAGTTTACATCTGCTTCGGTAACTATTGCCCTGTGGAGCTTGCTTTTTAACATACAAATCATAAAAATAACCTCCGACTTTTTTCTGCGAATTATTATACCATTTATATAATAAAAAATCAATGGATTAAAAAAAGGATTTTTTTTATAAATATTAAAATTAATATTGATAGAACTGCAAAAATGTGGTATAATTATTGTGTAGCTATAGTACCCGGCGGTACGGTTAAGGAGAGATTTATATGGAATGCAAGACTTTATATGATGTGTGGTGTAAAAAAGCGACTGAGGACAATGACCTCGTTGAGGAATTGAAATCAATTCAGGGTGACGACGAACAGATCCTCGACAGATTCTATAAGAATCTGAAGTTCGGCACTGCCGGTCTGAGAGGAATCATCGGTGCAGGAACAAACCGTATGAACATCTACGTTGTTCGTCAGGCAACACAGGGACTTGCCAACTATGTTAATAATACCTATGGTGGCGGTGCGGTTGCCATCAGCCACGACAGCAGAATAAAAGCCGACGTGTTTATGATCGAGTCAGCCAAGGTTTTGGCAGCCAACGGTATCAAGGTGTATATCACAAAAGAACTTCAGCCAACACCCGTACTGTCTTTTCTTGTCAGACATTTTAAATGTAAGGCAGGAATTATGGTCACGGCTTCTCACAATTCAGCCGAATACAACGGTTATAAGGCATACGGCTATGACGGCTGTCAGATGACAGATGTTGCCGCAGGTATGGTTTATGACGAGATCCAGAAGCTGGACATTTTTGAAGATGTAAAAATAATGGATTTTGACACCGCTGTTTCAGAGGGTATGATAGAATATGTTGAGGACGAGGTTTATACCGAATACCTCAAAAACGTTAAGGAACAGCAGGTAAATCCCGGTATTTGCGAAAATGCAGGGTTAAAGGTCGTATACACTCCCCTCAACGGCTGCGGAAACAAGCCGGTCAGAAGGGTTCTCAAGGAGATAGGCATAGATGATGTTACGGTAGTGCCTGAGCAGGAGCTGCCCGACGGAAACTTTACTACCTGCCCCTACCCCAACCCCGAAAGAAAGGAAGCTCTGCAGCTCGGCTTGGATCTGTGCGAAAAGGTGAAGCCCGATCTGTTGCTTGCAACCGATCCCGATTCCGACCGTGTTGGCATAGCTGTGCCTGTAGAGGACGGTTCATACAGACTTATCACCGGCAACGAAACGGGAATAATGCTGACAAACTACCTTCTCAGCGTCAGAAAAGCTCAGGGTACTCTGCCTGAAAAGCCGATAGTCGTCAGAACGATAGTATCCTCTGTCCTGATCGACGAGATTTGCAAAAAATACAACTGTGAGCTGAGGGCGGTTCTTACAGGCTTTAAGTACATAGGTGAGATAATCCTCAACCTTGAAAAAAACAACGAAAAAGAGAGATATATTTTTGGCTTTGAAGAGAGCTACGGCTATCTTGCAGGCACTTATGTAAGGGATAAGGACGCTGTGGTTGCGTCAATGCTTATCTGTGAAATGGCTGCATATTACAGAAAGCAGGGCAAAACTCTTGCAAATGTGATAGATAAAATATATGCAGAATATGGCTATTACAGGAACACTACCCTGTCATTCACTTTTGAAGGTGCTGCCGGAATGAAGAAGATGCAGGAGCTTATGTCGGGTCTTAGGAGCAATCCCATCTCTGTAATAAATAATGAAAAGGTCAAGGTTATCAGAGATTACCTTGTAAGCGAAGAAAGGGATATCGAAAGCGGTGAAGTAAATTCAATCGACTTGCCGAAATCCGATGTTATCCAGTTCGACCTCGGCAAAAATTCCGTGATCGTAAGACCCAGCGGAACAGAGCCAAAAATAAAGCTCTATATTACGGCTGTAGGAAAAACCGATGCAGAGTCAGTAAAGATCACCGACAGTATCACAGCTGATATGAAAGCTCAGCTTGGTCTGTAACCCCCCACTGAACCGAAAGTTCCCATAACCTAACACATTTATCTAAAAAAGCTGTGCTTGAAATCAGGCACAGCTTTTTCGCATATTTAAGTAGGGATCATTTGATTTTGATGGTGACTGTCAGGGTTTTGGTGGCGGATTTGTAGTTATTGTTTCCTTTGGCGGTTACTTTTACTGATATTTTGTAAGTACCTCTTTTGGTTTTCTTTTTGACGGTTATTACTCCGCTCTTTGAAATCGTGAGGTATTTGGAAGAACCTTTGCTTACTTTTGAATAGGTCAGCTTTCCATAGCTTTTTGTAACGGAAATTGCCTTCTTGACTGTCTGAGCTTTTTTCTTCACTGCCGAATATTTAACGGATTTTACTGATGTCTTGACTTTCATTTTTTGTGTGGCTTTGGCGATCTTGAAGGTCTTAACGATAGTACCCGTGTAATCTCCGGTACCGGTGACTGTCAGAGTGGCTTTTCCTGCATTTACATTGTTTTTGTAGGAAATTTTTACAGTTGCGGTTTTGCTTCCGTCAGTTACGGTTATTTTCTGAGTGAGCTTTCTGCCTGTGTAGGTCTTGTTTTTTATACCTTTGACCTGCCAGCCGGTGATATCGGTTTTTTCCGCAATTACAGGCTCAGTAGCAATAGGGACAGTCGGTTCTGTAGCTGTAGGTTCGGTCACTGTCGGCACAGTCACCGTAGGCTCGGTTACTGTTGGCTCGGTTGCTGTTGGTTCGGTAACTGTCGGCTCGGTTGCTGTAGGCTCAGTCGCTGTCGGTTCTGTCACTGTTGGATCGGTCACTATAGGTTCTGTCGCCGTCGGCTCGGTTTCTGTCGGCTCGGTAGGTTCGGTTTCGGGGATATACTCTTTGAATAACAAGCCTTCGTTATCATTTACATATCTTTCCGCCTCACTACCCTTTGAGCCGATGACAACATATTCATCATAAGCTCTTATCTCAAAGCTTGTTAATCCGCCATACCAGTTGTCATATCCGATGGAGTATTCACCTAACTTGGTAACACTGTCGGGGATCTCGATGGAGGTTTCGCAGGTATTGACAAAAGCATAATCGGCGATTTCCTGCACACCGGCATTTATCTTGATATTTTGCAGACCGGTATCCGAAAAAGCAGAAATATCAATTTTTTTGACTTTTGCAGGGATAGAAATACTTTCCATTGCTGTATCGGCAAATGCACTGATTCCGATATACTCCACCGAATATGGGATTTTGACCTTGACGGGTTTGGCAAAAGATTTTGTAAGTCCGGAAAAATTACTTGCACCTATTCCCGTTATGCCGTCCTGAATAACTATTTCTTTGATATTTCCCTTGTGTCTTACCCAATATGAATTGGATTTGTCGGGAATATCGCCCGTTCCGCTTACGGTCAGGACTGATGTTTCAGTGTCAAACTCCCAGTGTACATCTCCTATATCACCGTCCACTGTGTTTATCCAAGCAATACCGTACTTTTCGGCATATTTATGACCTGCACTGTCCCTGAGGGCGGTGATCTTGAAATCGGCAGCAGGCTGTATCTCCTCTTCCGTACCCTTGAAGCCGAAGGCATAGTCACCGATTTTTTCCACAGTTTCGGGTATATCAACATCTTTTATCGCTGTATTGAAATAAGCATATTCACCGACAGAACGCAGAGAATCGGGAAATGTAACGTATGACGTTCCTGTATTCGCAAAAGCTCTGTCGCCTATTTCTTCGACAAATTCGGGAAGTGTATAGTAAGACATCGAAGTACAGTTTTCAAAAGCACTGTTCCCGATTTTTTTGATATTGTTGTGCATAATATAGGTGCAGTCCAGAGCGGTGCAGTCCTTAAAAACTCTTTCCTCTACTTCGGTGACGTAGGACGGAATATAGAAGCTTTCCAATGCCGTGTCGCCCTCAAATACACCCTTGCCGATGGACGTGACTGTGTCATATATCTGCACTGTTTTAAGGTTGGGACAATGGGCAAAAGCATTATCAGGTACAGTGATTATTCCGTAATCTACAACTAACTTTGCTATTTCGTTACGGTACTCGTCCCAGGGGAAGCTCTCACATTCCAATGAACCTTTTCCCGTGACAGTCAGTGTATCGGCGTAGTTGTACTGCCAGATACAGTTACCAACTTTGCCTTCACGAACATAATCGTATTTCATATTAAAACGGCTGCGGGCATAATTTATGGCTTCCGATGACGGATCTAAAGACATAATGAGAAAATCGTGATCAAGAATTCCTGTTATGTCATCAACATCGGGATATAGATAGCTAAATCCCAGCGAGCGGTCAGCTATTGTTTCACATTTGGAGGGGATATAAATATCTTTCAGCTTTTCATCATTTGCAAAAGCACCCTCTTCGATCTCCAATATTGTTTCAGGGAGAAATACCTTCTCAAGGTTGCTTATGCTCATAAATGCTTTTTTTCCGACATTTGTTACACCGTTTTCAATATAGATATACTTGATTTCATCACTAAAGCTACACCAAGGGGTGTCAAATGATTTTTCATAGCTTCCCATTTTTCCGTTGCCTGAAATTGTCAGCGAGGAAGTATTTGGGTCGCATAGCCAGGTACATTCGCCTGTATCACCGCCTGTTACAGTAAATTCGTAGTTCAGCCCATTGTCTACAGCGTAGGTTTCGGCTGCACTACCTTTTTTTATACGCATAACTAGGTCGGTATTCTTTGAAACATCACCGTATGCGTTTTCAAGATATCCGAATGCCTGTTTGCGTATTTCGGTCACGGATTCGGGAATTGTGACCGTTTTAAGCGGACAGTTGTAAAATGCCTGCATACCTATACTGTGTACCGAGTCGCCTATTGTCACCGACTCCATGTTCAAAAAATCATCTGCAAATGCTTTACGGGATATAGTTGTAATGCCGTCACCGATTTTTACACTCTTGATCTTGTAGGCATACTCCATCCAAGGGGCGGTGTTTGAAACGGAAAATTCCTCCATCTCACCTTTTCCGCTGATAATCAGCTCAAAAGTAGTTGGATTATATCGCCAAGAGGTATTTCCTAATGATCCGCCTGCATTTATTTCGTACTTAATTCCGTTGGATTTGGCATAATTAAGAGCGGCAGAGTCCTCAGATACATACAGTACGGCGTCACTGTTTACAAATGACGATGACCCGTCATTATAATAGCACAGTGCCTGTGAACCGATATCGGTTATTTCCGCAGGGATAAATAATCCGCTGACCTCGGTATTCAAAAACGCTTCACTGCCTATTGAGCTGAGTTCCTTGCCGATCATAATGGTTTTAAGGGTACGGCAGTTTTTGAAAGCACTGTCGCCTATAGATGACAGCTTATTTGAGTATTCAACATTATTCAGCTTTATGCAGCCCTCGAAACAGCTGTCGGGAATTGCAGAAACTCTCTCTCCAAGATAAACCGATGCAAGAGAAGTACAGTATTTATATGCGTTTTTTCCGATTTTAAGTTCTTCGTTTTCTTCTTTATTTTCGATTTTATCGCCTATCTTTAAAGATAACAGACCGCAGCCGGAAAATGCTCCGTCCTTGATCTCTTTAATGCTGTTGTTAAAGTTTACCGTTTGCAAGCTTGAGCAGTCGGCAAAGGCTTCCTCCCCTATTGTTTCCATATTTTCCGATAGGGTGACGGACTTAAGATTTTTTGCTCCTTTAAATGCTTTGTCCTGAATAACGGTAACGCTCTTGTCAAAAATTTCAACCGTATTGAGATTTTTGAACAAGGAAAATCCGGTTGAAATTTCGTTTATCACATTTGTATAATCATTTCTTGTTCCGATCTGAACTGTCCTTACATAAGAGCCATACTGATCCGCAAAATTGCTCCAGTATTCATCGGAAGCATCGGGAGTGATCATTTTACTGTTCCAACCCTGTTCATCATACTGCTGAGTAGTTTCACAGTTCAAGCACAGTATACCGTTCGTTTTGTCCAGAGTCCAGTCGGCATTGTAGTAGTTGGTGAAAAACTGCTTGCCGTATTCCACTGGAAGCTCATTTTCCTGTGCGTACTTATCGGCGGCAGAGTTCTTTTCTGTAAACATTATAAACTTATAGCTCTTGCTGCCACCTGTTGAAAATCCGAATGCACGTTCTCCGATAGTTACCACGGTTGAAGGAACATAAAGACCGGTCTTGTCATAAGGTGACGTAAAGCCTGCAAAAGCATAGGCTCCTATGGTGCGAAGATTTGAGTTAAAGCTGACAGTACGCAGCTTTGAACAGCCGGAAAAAGCATAATCATCTATTTTTGTCAATTTGCTGCCGAAGGTCAGCTTGGTGATCTTTGTGCTTTCAAAGGCATTTTTTCCGATATATTCCGCATTGATGTACAGTTCATTGGGAAGCTGTGTGCCATAGAAAGCCTTTTCACCGATGTTGCCGATATTGCCGAAATCAATAGAGGTAATCACGGAATTGCCGAACGACAGCTCTCCCAGACTGACGCCTGAGCATAGATAGACCTCTATTCCGGTTCCTGAATTTTTCAATCCGTTAAAAGCACCCTTACCGATATATTTTACTCCATATCCTAAAATGACAGATTTAATTTTGCTCTTATATGAGTACCACGGAAGGTCGCTGTCGTGTTTTACTCCGTTTTCATCAGTCCAGCGTTTTGTATTGTAATGCTCGTAATCGGGCATCAATCCGCCATTCTTTGCAGATATGCGAATAATGCCCGTACTCTCGTCAAATGACCAAGTACAGGAACCTGTTTCTCCCGATACTGCTGCAAAAACCGGAAATACAGTCAAGACCGATGATAATATCATTACTGACAGAAGAACGCTTATCATCCGCAGCAATTTGCTTGTTTTCATAGCCTGCTCCTTTTAAAGATGCAATTGATAATTTCTCCCGAGCGTGAACCCGGGAGAAATTTCAGAATTTTACTTGACTTTTACTTTGATCTTAAAGGCTACACCGTTTACTTTGACAGTAATTGTGGCTTTGCCCTTCTTATAACCCTTGATCTTAACGGTTGTTGCCGCAGCGTTGGAGGTTACTTTGGCTATCTTCTTGTTGCTTGTAGCATACTTATTTCCTACGCTTGCAGCCTTGCCCGTGATCTTAATTGATAGACCCTTCTTCTTGGCAAAGGAGTATGTGGTTTTTGCATTAAATTTCTTTGTGCCTACTTTTATGGTGGGGCTTGTGCTTACTTTAAGCTTGCAGGTCAGCTTTGTACCGTCAGTGAGCTTTACGGTGATTTTTGCACTGCCCTTCTTAAGAGCTGTTACCTTACCTGCTTTCGTCACAGTGGCGATCTTGGTATTTGAGGAAGTCCATTTTGAAGCTTTTCCTCCGCTGACGTTCAGCTTTGCGGTTTTGCCCGATTTGAGCGTCAGGGAAGTCTTTGACAGCTTGGGCGTTTTCTTTACAGGCTCAGTCGGCTTGACTGTGGTCGGCTCAGTCGGTGTAGTTACGCTCGGCTCTGTCGGTTCGGTAGGTGTGGTAACAGTAGGTGCGGTAGGTGTAGTCACGCTCGGCTCGGTTGCTGTCGGTTCTGTTGCAGTCGGGTCGGTCGGCTTGACCTTTTTGGGGATAATTACGCTTGATTTGTCATCAAGTATCTTTGTTCCCTCAGCGTCCTCAAACCAGTATTCGCAGCCGTCACAGGTGTAGTAGGCAAGGTTGCCGTCCTCTGTATCGGTCGCTTCCTTAGCAGGAACAAGTGTAAGGTGATGAATGTGTCCGAGAACAGGGATATTTCTTGTTTCGGTATGGCTATGATCCTTCTGACATACTCTTGTTTCAATTCCTGTTTCTTTATAGGTAGCCTGTTTTGTAACTGTCCAAGCACCCCAAGCATGACCTGCTTCGATAACAAGTGCATCGGCTGTTGTTTTGATCACAGCGTTTTCATCTTCATAGAGGTTTCCGCAGTGAGTACACTTAAAGTGAGCACGCACACCGTCCTTGGTACAGGTGTTTGCAACTTCGGGAACTGCAAACAGGTCGTGACCCGTTGCTACCCAAAGGTCATCTCTGACGATCTCCGTTTGCTCTGCACTGTCGCCGGACGGGTTCAGAGAACTACTGCCCGATGAATTATTATCATTGTCCAAGGACAGCTGAATCTTCTTGTCAAGTGAAGAATATCCGCAGACTGAACACTCATCATAGGCAGGGCAACCGTCCTTATCACAGGTGGGAAGAACTTCGTCGTGATGGATATAGCTGTGACCGGTTGCTTGGATAACTTCAAAGTCTGTATAATCACAATTTTCACAGGTATGGTAATCCTTGTAGCCGTCCTCGATACAGGTTGCCGGCTGTCCGCTGTGGCTGACAAGCACATGCTCGCAGGGTTCGGTCGTGAAGGTATTTTCGTGATCGGCAGCTCCGCAGGAACAGCTCAGATAGTAGGTAACACCGGTTGCACAGTCGCCGGATACAAAGTATTCATCGGTTTCAACCTTTTCGGTGAAGCTGTGCTGAGGCACAAGATGTACTATTGTCTGACCGTCATGCAGGTCTATGTTATCGGTTATTTTCTTATACTCTTCGGTATTTTCGCTGTCGATATATACATGATTGACTTCAACTGTATCATCTTTTCCTGCATAGAGCTTGTAGGGATGCTCGGCAGAAGAGCTTACAAATACTTCGTTAGAAATCACTAGGTTGCCTGTAATATAGGTTCCGTCAAACAGAGCGGTATTTCCATTATAATCAAGCTCACCGTTTGTGTAGCGAACTTTTCCCGAACCTGTGGGATAAAGACCTATAGCGGTATCTTCAAATGTGATCTTACCGGTACCCTTTAAGTAGATACTCTTATCCTCTGCGGGTGCAACAGCCTGTGTAAGTCCTGTTCCCACAAGAGTGAGGTTTCCGCTTCCGGTAAATGTGACATCACCCTGTACATTGATAACGTTTTCAACGAGGAAATTGCTTTCACCGTCTGTCTTTTCAATGCGGTTTTCGCCCAAAAGCTCAATTGTCAGACTGTCCTTTGCAAATATCACGGACTGGGCTCTGATATTGAACAGGTTAAACAGCTTGAGTGAAGATACGTCCACACCCATATCCTTGTAAGTAAAGTTTTTGAGTGTGAGGGTTTTTGTATCAACATCATAATGATAGCCGTCTTTTTCGAGATTGCCGGGGTCGGTCTTTGTTACAGGCATTCTGCCTATATACAAACCTACATCGGAATCCTTGGGCTGAGTTTTAACTACCTTTGTATGGATACTTCCGACAGGTCCCTGCTTGAAGTAAAGCAGATACTCTGTATCGGGTGTAAGTCCCGTGAGTGCAAGCTTTGAGGTCGTCCAGTGGTCGCCGTCAAGAGATACACACAGACTGTCAAGCTCTGCAAACTGCGGATAGATCTCTGTTTCTGACGTATTCACAACTATGTCATTTTCAGACTGAGTATAGACGGTGATAGAATCGCCTTCCTCAAGATTGGCAGTGATCCTGTCCAAACCGCCGGAAAGATCATACTTGAATTTTCCGCTGCGTTCACGCTCGATTTTTGTAACAATAGCGTCATCTACTTCGGGAATGCTTATGGTCGCTGAGGTAGCGGTTTCTTTGCTCTTATGTGCCTTGACTGTCTTTTCATAAGCTGTAGTACCGTCGGGGTTGAGGGTTTTTACAGATACTTCAAAATCAACACCGCTGTAAGGTACGGGACAATCGGAGGCAGAAGCATATACCTTTGCACTCTGCTT
>CACYCD010000091.1 GCA_902772755.1 uncultured Ruminococcus sp. | reverse complement strand
ATGCCGAAGTCGGGGCTGTAGCCCGTGTTCAGCCTTACCTGACAGAGCTGAGTGGGGATAATTGAGCGTCTGAGTGTTTCGATGTTCGGGTTGGTGGCGTTGGCAAGACGCACATTTTCCTCAACGGGAATGCCCAGTGCCTTCTGCTCGTCATTGTACGCCCAGACGTATGAATGAAGCTCGTGCAGGCTGAACTTCTTTACAAGTATATCCTTGATACGCTCCTCATCACTCTTGACCGCATCCGTTCTGATGGGATAGAGGGGTGAGCGTGTGGTGTTTATCTCAAAATTGTCGTAGCCGTAAATACGGGTGATCTCCTCAATGATGTCAGCCTTGATGGTGACGTCCTTGGTAGCCCTCCACGAGGGAACAACGACCTTGAAATCATCACCGCTCAGCTCCACCTCAAAGCCGAGTGAGGTCAGGGTGTTGACGATCGTAGCATTGTCGATATTGATGCCCGTGTAGCGGTCAACAAAAGCTTTGTCAAAGCTGAGGGTGACTGTTTCATAGTGAAAAGCATATTCATCGGTGAGGGCTGAAACTACCCTTACTCCGCTGTCATAAGTCCTCATCAGCTTCAAAAATCTGCCTATGGCAACTGTGGTCATCTCGGGGTCAAGGGATTTTTCATAACGCATCGAAGCGTCCGTCCTGTGAGAAAGTCTTACAGTGGACTTTCTGACGGAGGCACAGTCAAATGTAGCCGATTCCAGCGTGAGGGTGGTGGTGTCCTCGACTATCTCGGAATCCAGTCCTCCCATAATTCCCGCAATGGCAACGGGTGTGTCACCGTTGCAGATCATCAGAGTATTCTCGTCTATATTTCTTTCAACATTGTCAAGCGTCTTGAATTTGAACGGCTTGTCAAAACGCTTGATCCTGATTTTTTCGACCTTGCGTGAGTCGAAAGCGTGCATGGGCTGACCCATCTCCAGCATAAGGTAGTTTGTGAGGTCTGCAAGGAAGTTTATTCCCCTCATACCGCAGTAGTACAGCCTGATACGCATATCAACGGGGCTGACAGTACGTGTGATGTTCTCCACCTGCAGGCAGGAGTAACGCTGACAGAGCTTGTCCTCTATCTTCATATCCACCTTGGGAAGGCTGTCATACTGTGCGAGATCTTCAACCTCCAACGGCTTCAGCGGTCTGCCGGCAAGTGACGCAAACTCCCTTGCTATGCCGTAGTGACCCCAGAGGTCGGGGCGGTTCGTGAGGGATTTGTTGTCCACCTCAAAAACTATATCGTCGATCGCATAGACGGATTTTAGGTCTGTTCCGTTGGGGATATCGTCAGTTATCTCCATTATTCCCGAATTATCGTCACTTATGCCTATCTCAGCCTCGGAACAGCACATTCCGAAGGAATCGAAGCCTGCCAGCGGACGGGGGGCTATGGTGATCTCTCCCAGTCTTGCACCGACTTTGGCGAAAGCGGTTTTCATACCGAGACGCACATTCGGAGCACCGCAGACAACGTCCGTCAGCTCGCTGTCGCCTGCATCTACCTTCAACAAATGGAGCTTCTTTGACTTGGGGTGATCCTCTATTGATTTGATCTCGGCAACTACAACACCGCTTAGCTCGGAGCCTTTGAAAAAGATATCGTTCTCGACCTCGGCAGTGGAAAGCGAAAATCTGTGGATAAGCTCCACCCTGTCAAGACCGCTGAGGTCAACAAAATCCTCTATCCAG
This sequence comes from uncultured Ruminococcus sp., assembly GCA_902772755.1. Lineage (GTDB taxonomy): Bacteria > Bacillota > Clostridia > Oscillospirales > Acutalibacteraceae > Ruminococcoides. The sequence continues at coordinate 871 of CACYCD010000091.1, read as the reverse complement.
TTCATAGATAAAAACATCGTCATTTCCTCCCTTATACGTCATCGGTAAACTGTGCAAGTGATTTCAGGCTTCCGCTGTTCAGATCTCTGATATCGGCGACCTTGTACTTCATCATTGCAAGTCTGGTGAGTCCCAGTCCGAAGGCAAAGCCCGTGTATTTTTCGGGATCTACTCCGCCCTCTCTGAGCACCTCGGGGTGTATCATACCGCAGGGGCAAAGCTCCAGCCAACCGCTGTGCTTGCAGGAGGAACAGCCCTCTCCGCCACAGATAAGACAGCTTATGTCAAGCTCGAAGCCGGGTTCCACAAACGGGAAGAAGCCCGGGCGAAGTCTTACCTTTATTTCCTTTTGGAAAACCTCCGAGAGCATAGTTTTCATAAAATAGATGAGGTTTGAGATGCTTATGTCCTTGTCCACCATAACGCCCTCCATCTGGAAGAAGGTGTTTTCGTGGCTTGCGTCCGTTGCCTCGTTTCTAAAGCATCTGCCGGGGAAAATGGCTCTGATCGGTCTGCCGTTTTCAATGAGCTGTTTTCCGTATTTTTTGAGAATGGCATTCTGAGCGGCAGAGGTCTGGGATTTCAGGAGCTGACCGTTTTCAAGATAGTAGGTGTCCTGCATATCCCTTGCCGGGTGGTGCTTGGGGATATTGAGCGACTCAAAGCACTCATAGTCCGTGACTACCTCGGAATAATCCTCCACGTCAAAGCCCATTGTGCGGAAAATCTGCTCGCACTGCCTCTGCACAAGGGTGATCGGGTGATATGAGCCTTCCTCGATGTCGGCAGGGGCGGTGATGTCAAACACGGGCATAGAGGCTATCTCACGCTCGGTTTCAAGCTGCTTGAGCTGTTCTGTCTTTTCCTCGAT
>CACYCD010000090.1 GCA_902772755.1 uncultured Ruminococcus sp. | reverse complement strand
GGCTCTGTTACTGTTACAGGCTCTGTTTCGGAAACGGGCTCTGTTTCTGTTACAGGCTCTGTTTCGGAAACGGGCTCTGTTACTGTTACAGGCTCTGTCTCGGATACAGGCTCTGTTTCTGTTGCAGGCTCTGTCTCTGATACGGGTTCTGTCTCTGATACGGGTTCTGTTTCTGTTACAGGCTCTGTTTCGGTCTGAGAGCTGTCTGTAATTGTCAGTGGCAGCTCAAACCAGCCGTCATCAAATTCAAGGGAAAGTGTGTATTTTCCTGTGGCAAAGCGTACCAGCTCGGATTTTCCGATTGCCAATCTGCCCTCCAGCAGTACCATATTGCTCTCTATGTTTGAGCCGAGATAGCTGTCATCAAGATAAACTCTGCAGATCTTTGACTCGGAATCTGTTTGGATCTTGATACCGGATGTTGCCTGTTTATCCCAGGTGATCTCTTCGGTATCGGAAGTGATATCCTTTTGGTCTAAGGGCTTTATCTCGTCATACTCGCCGTAAGCAACTATGCGGTTGCTGTTCTTGGTAAACTCCTGACCTCTGAACTCTTCTTCAACATCGAGGTCGATCTCTCTTGTGATGACCTGACCGCCGGAATTTCCGTTTGAGTATTTGAGAACGTGAGTATCCTCGTCATAGCTTACAACTATGGCAACGTGGTCGAAATCACTGCCCGTGCCGTCCCATGAGAAAAATACCAGTCCGCCGGGCTTGTATTCGATGTCAAACGGATCTACATCTGTGTGGTAGAATGTATTCCAGTAGTACTCTTCGAGCTTTCCGTTTGCCTGCGGTGTGTACCAAACCTGATGCTGATCAAGGTTGTATGCGGTTATCCAGCTGTCTGCATCATAGCTGACGTTTGGATCGGCATAGTATGAATAGTAGAACCTCTTAAGTTCTTCCTTATCATAATAGCCTGCCTGATACATACACCAGCTGACATAGATCGCACACCAGTCGATGTCATAGTACTGTGAGTAGGAGGGTCTGTCCATAATATACCTCTGTGCCCAGCGGGTATACTCGGTGTTGCCTGTTTCGTATTCATTCATACGAAGCTCCGCACCTGTCCAGAGAAGTCCGTCAGCTCTCGCCTGCTCAATGTCGATATCCTCAGTTGAGAAGTTTTTGTAGCCCTCCTGTGACAGTGCAACGGCAAGTGTCTTTTCCATTGTGGTCTTGTCCTTGCTGTTTTCAAGGGCTTCCATCAGCTTGGTGTAATAAGGTGAGGTCTTGTACTCATCGGAGTACTGCAGAACCACCTTATCATTTTCATTCTCTTTGTGCTCCATTCCGCTTATTGACATAACATTTGTTGCCAATAGAGCAGCTGTTGTAACAAAGCACAATGTCTTTTTGAATTTCATTATTTTCCTCCTAAGTTAAAAAATTGATGGTTACTAATAACTGATATAATTCTAACACAATACCGCTTATTTGTCAATATTTGTTGCGGTGATTTGTTTTGCTAAATTTGTTTACTGCTAAAATTTCAGTCAAAATCCCCTTTGGGTGGGTAAATAATCCCTTTACGGGGCGGTATACTATCAAAAACGGATAGAGAAGCTTGTGCTTATATACAAAGGGATAGTTGTTTTTCAGGCTTTCTCCCGAGATAAAAATACGGCTGAACAGGTATCTTTGCCTTGGGTTTTTGCTCTCGTCCTTGGAAAGCTCTCTTTGAAGCAGGTTATCTACAAGGTGCTGTTCTTTTCCGTGAGTACCCGAGGAGATATAGTACCTAAGCTCGGTAAGCTCTTCTTCCGTGAGTGGCTGACCGGTAAAGATTTTTTCCGACAGCGAACGCACATTGACTTCAAAGCTCTGTATTTTCAACTTGTCCAGCTCCGCTTTGATATACTCTCTGTCCAGCGAATCCGAAAATTTCTTGTTGAACACATAGATATCCAGCAGTGAACGCAGACCCGTCCCTGCGGAGATATAGTGCTTATACAGATGACAAAGGATATAGATATAGAAATCCTCGTTTGAAAGCCGATAGCGGTACTGTGAGCCTTCGTCCTTAATCAGCTTATTGCCGATACCCCTGTAATATGCGTACATTTCGTGGAGGGCATCGGGGGTAAAGAGATTCCTGTGAAACTCAAACTCCAGCGTAGGAGGCTTGGCATATACATCGTGGGCAACACCTCCGTATTCCGTACAGGTGTAGCCTAGGCTTTCCATAATGGCTTTTATCTCCGCCGATTTTGAGCTTTCAAAAAGTATATCGTTATCCGACATCTCCCTCATTCCGTTGCGGGGGTAGTAGTCTTTGAGGATGATTCCCTTTAAGGGCAGGTATCTTATGCCACGTTCTTCAAGCTCTCTGAAAATAACGGCACGTTCAATATCAAACAGTGCTGTCTTTCTCAATACCTTTTTCTTTGCCTGGTCAAAATCGTGAGTAAGCGGTACGGCTTTTTCAAGAGCAATAGCAGCAGCCGAGGCTAGGCTGTGAGCCTTTGCAAGCGTATATATCCCGTCCATATCCATATCACTGCACCGCTGCAGTTCGGGCTGACGGGAGTTGACCGCACAGGAAACAAGATAAATAAGATCCTCTTCTGTCTTGGAAATACTGTTCATCTACTCCACCTCTAAGCCTGAATTTATCATAAATGTCAGTTCAGCCAATGCGTATTCGGGTGTGACGCCGTAAAGCGGTACTGCTCCGTTTTTAATTAGCTTTTCGGTCGAGGAATAGATCTCCCTGTTTGGCTTTAAGCCCTGGAGCCACAGCTTTATTCCTCGATTTCGGCATTTTTCAATGAGCCTGCTAACGGAGCTTTCGTTTGCCGTACCGCTGTGATAACAAACAAGCAGGACTGCCCCGATATCCTCCGTCGGCTCGATACAGCTGTAGTCGAAAAACGGATATTCCTTTAGCATAAGCACACGTTTTTTCAGCTTGATATTTCTTTTGACCTTTGTCGGCACTGCCGAGCATTTTCCCTGTGAAAATCGGTCGGTAAAGCAGTCCGCCTCCGTGATCTCATTTGCAGGAAATACCCTGTCAAACACCGTCCACACTCCGCAGCGGTTTTCCCTGATAAGCTCTGTTGCCTTGGCAAGATTCGGCAAGCCGTTGGCTGAGGGGTCGGTCAGCACCTTGTCCGAGCCTGTCAAGACAATGGGTATTTTTGTATCTTGGCAATAGATCGAAACCATTGCCGAGGTATAGGACAATGTATCACTGCCGTGAGTGATGATGATCCCGTCATATCCGCTGTTGTCACGGTCAAGCTCTTCCGTCAAACTCTGCCAGTTTTCAAGTGCGATATTCTCCGAGAGTATAGAATACGGATATACTTTTTCAAACTCTATATCCCTGAAATTTGGGTTCTGTGAAATATCGGTTATATCCTTATTCGGCTTGTTGTATATAACTCCGCTGATGCTTTCACTGCCGATAGTTCCGCCTGTCATTATTACTTTGATTTTCATATTCCGCTTCCATTTCAAAAGGGTCGTATCACAAAGATACGACCCCTAGAGATACTCTTTAGCTGTTTACAACCTGAGTGATAACTTTTTTGATGTTTGTTTCGGTAAGACCGAATATCTCCAGCAGTTCCCAAGCAGGACCGGAATAACCGAAGCGGTCATTCACGCCTATTCTTGTAACGGGAACAGGGCAGAACTGTGAGGTCACCTCGCACACTGCATCGGCAAGTCCGCCGATAACGTTGTGTTCTTCAACAGTAATGATCTTGCCTGTCTCTTTTGCAGCCTTGATAATGATATCCTTGTCAATGGGTTTTATGGTGTGGATATTGATGAGCCTTGCGTGGATACCGTCGCTTTCAAGTGCTTCAACAGCTTTTCTTGCCTCATTTACCACAAGACCGGTGGCTATGACTGTAACATCATCGCCCTCGTGCAGAGTTATACCCTTGCCAAGCTCAAAGCTGTAGCTCTCGGGGTCATTGAAGGAATCAACTGCAAGTCTGCCGAGCCTGATATAAACAGGACCCTCGTACTCAAGAGCAGCCTTGGTAGCAGCCTTCATCTCCCAGTGATCGGCAGGATTAAGCACCGTCATACCGGGGATAGTTCTCATAATTCCGATATCCTCGATGCACTGGTGGGTAGCTCCGTCCTCACCTGTTGAAATACCTGCGTGTGAGCCTGCGATCGTAACATTAAGTCCGGGATATGCGACTGAGTTGCGGATCTGCTCAAATGCTCTGCCTGTTGCAAACATGGCGAAGGAAGCAGCCACGGGCTTCTTGCCGGCAGCAGCCAGACCTGCCGCAACACCGATCATATTGCCCTCTGCAATACCGCAGTTTACAAATCTTTCGGGATATTTCTTTGCAAAAATAGAAGTCTTTGTTGCCGCCGAAAGGTCGGCGTCAAGCACAACTATATCCTTGTCAGTTTCTGCCAACTCGCACAGAGCCTCACCGAAGCTCTCACGTGTAGCCTTAACGATCTTATCTGCCATAATGCTTAACCCTCCAGTTCCTTGAGCTGACCTTCAAGCTCAGCCATAGCAAGCTTATATTCTTCATCATTGGTAGCCTTGCCGTGCCAGCCGACCTGATCTTCCATAAAGCTGACACCCTTGCCCTTGACGGTTTTCATAAGAATGGCAGTGGGCTTATCCTTGACCGTCTTAGCCTCATTGAACGCAAGCTCAATCTGTTCAAAGCTGTGACCGTTTATCTTTATTACCTTAAAGCCGAAGGCTTCAAACTTTTTGTCAAGAGGCTCTATTCCTCCGACTTCTTCAACGGGACCGTCTATTTGCAGACCGTTCTGATCTACAATGACAAGCAGGTTGTCAAGCTTTTGATTGGCGGCGAACATCGCAGCCTCCCATACCTGACCCTCCTCGCACTCACCGTCACCGAGAACAGTATAAACACGATAGTCCTTGTTGTCCATCTTAGCTGCCAGAGCCATTCCGCAGGCTGTGGAAATGCCCTGACCAAGCGAGCCTGTACTCATATCAATACCGGGAGTACCCTTCATATCGGGATGACCCTGAAGCATAGCCCCTACATGGCGGAGACTGTTAAGCTCGTCCCAGTCAAAAAATCCTTTCATTGCCAGCACCGCATAGAGTGACGGTGCACAGTGACCCTTTGACAGCACAAAACGATCCCTGTCAGCCCAATGGGGATTTTGGGGATCTACATTCATCTCCTTGAAATACAGATAAGTAAAAACATCCGCTGCGGAAAGCGAGCCTCCGGGATGTCCCGACTTAGCATTGTAAGTGCCGATAATAGCACCCATTCTTGCCTTTGTTGCATTTATCTGCAACTGCTTGATTTCGCTGATTTCCATTACTTAGCCTCCGAAATAAACTGATATTATCTGCAAGCAATACTATAATAGCACAACAGGTTTTTTATAAAATTCTGAAAAGGAAATATACTGCCGTTTTTCATCGGTAAATTCTCAAATTATCCGCTTTCTATAATTTTACCGCATTATTCGCCTGACTTTTTCGACAAAATTTTATCAAATATTTCTCCTGCCACCTCAGCCTTGCTCATTACAGGCAGGCTCTCCGCACCGTTTTTAGTTATTATTGTAACAACATTGGTATCCGTGCCAAATCCTGCTCCCTCGGTTCTAAGGCTGTTGGCGACTATCATATCCACATTCTTTTTTTGAAGCTTGGCTTCGGAATTGTCAAGAAGGTTTTCCGTTTCCATTGAGAAACCGCAGATATACTGCCCCTCTCTCCTGTTTTGCCCGATATATGCCAAAATATCCCTAGTGGGCTTCATTTTTATGACGTCCATACCACCGTTTGATTTTTTGATTTTTTCGTCACTCACGCTGTCGGGCGTAAAATCTGCGACAGCTGCAGCTTTAACCACTATATCCGCCTTCGGAAAATGCTCTGCCACGGCATTGAACATATCCTCAGCCGACACAACATTGACCATATTGACAAAGGGTACGGCAGGCAAAGCGGTCTTTCCGCTGATTAGAGTGACCTCTGCCCCACGAAGCATTGCATTTTTTGCAATTGCATAACCCATCTTTCCGGTAGAATGATTGCTGATAAACCTAACGGGATCTATCCTTTCCATTGTGGGACCTGCGGTAACAAGCACCCTCAAGCCCTGCATATCCTTTTTATAGAGGCAGTCACGCTGAATGTATTCAAACAGCTCCGACGGCTCAGGGAGCTTTCCCCTGCCAACGCTGCCACAGGCAAGTCTGCCACAGGCAGGCTCAATTATCTCATATCCGTGTCTACGGAGCTTGGCAAGATTTTCCTGCACTATGCTGTTTTCATACATATTTGTATTCATAGCAGGCACAATGACACGCTTGCACCGTGCTGCCATAACAGTTGTGGTGAGCATATCATCGGCAATACCGTTGGCGATCTTCCCTATCACATTTGCCGTGCAGGGAGCTATCATAAAATAATCAGCCTTGTCCGCAATGCCGATATGCTCCACCTCAAAGCTGAAGCTCCTGTCAAAGGTATCAATAATGCACCTGCGTTTTGTCAACGCCTCAAAGGTATTTGGCGTGATAAAGTTGAGTGCATTCTTTGTCATTATTACATCAACACCAAAGCCCGACTTTACAAGCATTGAAACAAGATTAGGAATTTTATAAGCAGCTATTCCGCCAGTCACACCGATAACTATATTCTTTCTGTACATAAAGACACCTCTCTCATTTTTGATTATACCAAATATCCCCGAAAAATCAATACTTTGTTATACAAAGGAAATTAAAAATGTAAAAATTTTACCAAACCACTTGATTTTATTAAAAAAATGTTGCATAATAGTAGAGGAACATCTACAGAACACCCCAAAATAAAGTGAGGAATAACAATGATACTTGCACTTGATATCGGAAATACCAATATCGTTATAGGAACTATCGAAAACGACAGCATAATTTTTACAGGCAGACTGGCAACGGATAAGCTCAAAACCTCTGACGAATATGCCCTGCTGTTCAATGGGATATTGTCAATGAACGGCATAACCCCTGCAAATATTGACGGAGTGATAATCTCCTCTGTCGTACCTCCCGTGACACAGCCGATCTGCATGGCGGTAACTCGGCTGACAGGCTGCTCCCCCATTGTTGTGGGACCGGGAGTAAAAACCGGTCTTAATATCAAGATCGACAATCCTGCACAGCTTGGCTCAGATCAGGCGGTAGATGCCGTTGCCGCAATCGAAAAGTATCCCCTCCCCTGCGTTATCCTCGATATGGGAACTGCCACCACGGTTTCGGTAATAGACAAAAACCGCTGTTACCTCGGCGGATTGATAATCCCCGGTGTTGGAATAAGTCAGGATGCACTCTCCTCTCGCACCAGCCAATTGCCTAAGATAAGCCTCGATAAGCCGTCTAAGGTCATAGGAACAAATACTATCGACTGTATGAAAAGCGGTGCTGTCTACGGCACAGCCGCTATGATAGACGGTCTTATTGAAAGAGTGGAAGAAGAACTCGGTGAAAGCGTCACCGTTATTGCCACCGGAGGAAATTCCGAAGTTATAGCTTCCGTCTGCAAACGCAGTGTTATCTATGACGGCGATCTCCTGCTGGACGGTCTAAACATTATATATAAGAAAAACAGAACATAAACAGAGGAAAAAATGAAAGAAAAAATCATTCACGTATTGAAGGGTGCAGACGGCTACGTCAGCGGTCAGCAGCTAAGTCAGTTTTTCGGCGTGAGCCGAACGGCAGTATGGAAAACTATAAAAAATCTCAAAGCAGAAGGATACAATATCGAATCCGTGACCAACAAGGGATACAGACTTGTGTCCTCCCCCGAAATAGTAAACGAAACCGAGATGAAAAGCTATCTCAGAACCAAGGAATTTGGTCATAATATTATTATCCTGAACTCCGTTGACAGCACAAATACATATCTCAAAAATCTTGCCGACAGTCTGCCTACCGGAACCGTTGTCACCGCAAGAATGCAAACAGAGGGCAAGGGCAGACTTGGCAGAGTATGGGAAGGCAATATGGACGATAACCTGTGCTTCTCTATCCTGCTCAGACCCGACATCACCCCACGGGAAGCAGGGGCGATAACTCCGCTGTGCGGTATGATAGTGTCAAGGGCAATGAACGAGTATTTCTCGGGTGAATTTCAAACCACTATCAAATGGCCTAATGATGTTATTGTCAAGAACAAGAAGATCTGCGGAATACTGACAGAAATGAGCTGTGAGGACGACCGCATAAAATACATTGTTGTCGGAATAGGCATAAATGTGCTTAACAAAAGCTTCCCCAGCGAGATCGCATACAAGGCTACCTCCTGTGCGATGGAAACCGACAAGCTCGTCAACAAAAGCAAGCTGCTTGCGGATATCCTGACCAAGATGGAAAAGATATTCAACAAATGCGGCTATCGCTTCAACAACAGATATATGAAGCTCTACAAAGATGCCTGTGCAACTCTTGACAAAACCATTACCTTCTACAGAGATAACGAAGAAATAATTGCCAAAGCCACAGATATAAGCACCGACGGCGAGCTTATAGTAACACTGGAGGACGGAACCGAGGAAAAAGTGTTCAGCGGTGAAGTCACAGTTCAGGGTATATATTGAAAACAAAATCCTTTAACAGCAGATCAGCGGTTGAAGGATTTTTTTATTTTGATAATTGAAATTATGCCAAACAGAAAAGCTGCAAGGCTTATCCACTGAGAGGTTGACAGACCGAAAAATACCCCTCGAACCAAATCCCCCCTGAAAAACTCCAAAACAAAGCGTATCACTGCATACAGGGTGATATACACAGGGAGCAGTATGTCACACAGCTTATCACTGTGGCTCATAAAAACGATCACTGCAAGCAGAAGCAAATCGGCAGCCGCCTCGAACAGTTGAACAGGCAACAAGGAAACACCGGCAGGAGCAATTCCGCCCACGGGATAATGCACACCCAAAGCAGAAGAAGTGGGAATACCGTAACAGCACCCCGTCAGAAAACAACCGACACGCCCCACCGCACTGAAAATTATCAGAGCAGGGACCAGCACAGGAAAATGAGCCTTCAGCGACAGACGAAAATACCGTGTCGCAAGCAAAGCACCTGCGATACCCCCCAGCAACCCACCGTAAAACACCATGCCTCCGGAAAAGTATTTTGCAAAAAACAGCGGAAAATTATCAAAAATAAGCGGAAGATCCTTTATCAGCTCAGAAAAAGAGACCAGCAGATACAACAGCTTTGCACCAAGCAAAGCTCCCACGGAACCCCAAGTGAAGATGTATACACCGTCATCACAACGAAGCCCAAACCTCCTGCTGAACAGCAAAATATAAAACAGCCCCAGACAAAATCCAACTCCGCCCATCAGCCCGTAAGACGGAATCACCCGACCAAACAATTCAATATAAGGATACATACCCACCTCAAATAAAAGCACCAATACGTTATTCAAAGATACCCGTAAACCCATTATACATTTGAAAAACAGATTTGAAAAGATTTTTTTAAAAAAATCTTGAAATATTCTTCTGCCTGTGCTATAATAACAAAGATGTCTTCGTAGCTCAGCAGGATAGAGCGTTCGCCTCCTAAGAAATTGTTGCAACAAACACTTTTGGTTGAAAAGTGTATGGTAATGTGGTAGAATAATCGTAAATTTAATACACGTCTTCGTAGCTCAGCCGGATAGAGCGTC
>CACYCD010000089.1 GCA_902772755.1 uncultured Ruminococcus sp. | reverse complement strand
GCCGAGGCTAGGGCAAAGGCAGAAGCTGAAGCAAGGGCAAAAGCAGAGGCAGAGGCTAAAGCAAAAGCAGGAGTCGAGGCTAAAGCAAAAGCAGAGGCAGAGGCTAAGGCGAAAGCGGAAGCCGAAGCCAAGAGGAAAGCCGAGGTCAAGGCTCAGCCTGTGAAGAACAACGCAGGCAAGCCCAATGCCGATAAGCCGAACGGCAAACAGGGCAACGGCAAGCATAAATAATTGATTTCTTCAGCCGTGTGGTCAACACGGACTGCGTACATTTATATCTCCTCCTCAAACTGCAGAGCTTTTACGGCTCTGCAGTTTGGACTATCAGCACAAAAATATATAGGATTTTTTGAGCTGATAATAGTGGAAAAATCCGAGAATATATGGTATAATATGGACGAGGTGCTTATGATGATAGTTAAAAGAATTGCAGTGCTGTCCGTCTGCGTACTTCTCATCGGGGGAGTTCTTGCCGGCTGCGACAGGAAAAAAGCAGATACTGCCCCCACGGGTGAGTATATTACGGACAATACTGTCACTGTTACCGCTCCCAAGGGAGAGATAGTTTCTCAGCCGACAGTGAATAAGGCTGATTTTCCCGAGAATTACCCCGAGCTGAGTGCGGCGGTGTTTGAGGTGGTCAGCACCCCCACAAGAAAAAAGAACGGAAAGACAGTGGGCTGTGAGGTCCTGAATATGATTGCCGAATCCAAGGGGGATATCACGGATGAGGTCAAAAAAGCTATAAGCAAAGAGGTGATCTCAAAGGTCAGCAAGCAGGTGGAGGACGTGGAGTGCATAGATGCGGATTTCTCGATCTCGCCCAACGACCCCGATATGGGTCTGCTTACGGTCACATTTGTATACTTGACAACGGGCGGAGTAGACAGCAAGATCTACAACTTCCCGATATCAAGATGAGGTTGAAAAGAAGGGTTATATCTGTTATGAATGAAAAATTTGTAGAAATTCTCAATGAGATCTTTTCCGCAAGTCACACGGAAAAACTGGCTTTGCTGGAGTCTACCTTTGAACAGCTCAAGCCGAGCTTTGAAGCCTACGATCCCGAGCATGACGGGTCGGTCATCCTCAATATCGTATTGTCTACCGCAATTGTCATAGACGGTGCTTCCAATATTCACGAGAGAGTCGCAGCCAAAAGAGTTCTTTCTCTGGCTGAGGTCGATATCAGTGAGGCTCAGTTTGCCGAGCTTATGAACAAGTGCAACAAGGACGCTGCCTTCAAGGTGGTTCTTGACTTTGCAAAACAGCTTTCTCAGGAGCAAAGGGGAATACTGTTCACATTTGTGGCTACCCTCTGTGCCTACGACAATGACCTTGACGAGGCAGAAGTGGGATTTTTGTACGATATTGTCAATGAATAAGTTTTTTAAAATTTTTTAAAATTTTTGAAAATCAAAGAAAAACAGAGCATTCGGGAGCTAATCGCAGATAAACGGCGGTAAGCTCCTGTTTTTTGACTTTATTTGACTTTGACTTTCTCTGACTTTTGGATTACAATATAGACAGTGAAGGTCAAAGAAAGTCAAAATCAAAGCTGACAGAAATCCGACCTCCATCTTAAAACAACAAATTTCACACGAAGGAGGGCTTACAATGAGGATGAGTGACTTGGTGGCTCAAACCATTCTTGAAATGCTTGACACCCACAACGGCGATGCACAGATACAGCGTAACGAGCTTGCAAGTGCACTCGGATGTGTACCCAGCCAGATAAACTACGTCATCACAAGCCGATTCACCCCCGAACAGGGCTACATCGTAGAGTCACGCAGAGGAGGCGGCGGCTACATCAGGATAACCAGGGTACAGATGGGAGAACAAAATCTCATTATGCACCTTGTTAATTCCATAGGAAGCACTCTTGACAAGGCAGCGGCGGAGGTTATGCTCAATAACCTGTTTGCCCGTTCGGTCATCGACCAACAGACAGCACAGCTGATCGGGGCGGCACTCAGCGACAGATCTCTTTCGGCAGCTCCGCAGGAGATACGGGACAGCCTCAGAGCCGATCTTTTCAAGAATATGCTTATAATCTTAATCAACTGAACGGAGGATTCATTATGAAATGTCAAAAATGCGGCAGAGAAAATGCCAACACACATGTAAAGTCAATTATCAACGGCGAACGCAGAGAGTATATCCTCTGTGCCGACTGTGCAAGAGAAATGGGCTACGGCAATATGTTCAGCGATATGCAGCAGGAATTTTCAAATATGCTCGGCTCATTCTTCGGCAACACACTTCCGGCAGTAAGTCAGTCCACCCACTGCCAAAGCTGCGGCAGCACCTACTATGACATCGCCGACAGCGGAAGGGTAGGCTGTGCAGACTGCTACTCAACCTTCTATGACCTGCTTCTGCCCTCTATCCGCAGGATACACGGCAACACCACCCACTGCGGAAAGAAGTCGATCGCAGGCATAGAGTACACAGAAACAGAGCCAAAGAAAACAAGCAAAGCAGAAAACCTCAAAGCAGAGCTGGACAAGGCTGTTGCCGAACAGCGGTTTGAGGACGCAGCAAAAATAAGGGACGAAATAAAGGAACTGGAGCAGAACAATGGATAACAGCGTAGTGATATCAACCAGAATAAGACTTGCAAGAAATTTGAAGAGCTATCCCTTTCCCTGCCGTCTGAATTATCAGGGCAGGGAAGAGGTGAACCAAAGAGTTGCGGACGCACTTCAAAACGGCAACTCCGCAATTGCCAAGGATTTTGAGCTTGTGGACTTCGACTCAATGAGCGACACACAAAAAGCTTCATTTGTCGAACGCCACCTTGTAAGCCCGGAGTTTATCGGCAATACGAAGGGAAGAGCCTTGCTGATGCTGAGTGACGAAACTGTAAGCCTTATGCTGAATGAAGAGGATCACATCAGACTGCAGATAATTATGGACGGCTACTGTCTTGACGAGGCGTATGACCTTGCGGACAAGATAGACACCCTGCTTGACGAAAGACTGACCTTTGCCTTTGATGAAAAACTGGGATATCTTACACAGTGTCCCACAAATCTGGGAACGGGTATGAGGGCTTCCGTTATGCTTCACCTTCCGGCACTCAGACAGTCGGGGGCGATGAACACCATAGCGACAAACCTCAGCAAGCTGGGCATAGCCGTCAGGGGTATGTACGGCGAGGGTACTGCCTCGGAGGGAGCGGTGTATCAGCTCTCAAATCAGGTCAGCCTGGGTATT
>CACYCD010000088.1 GCA_902772755.1 uncultured Ruminococcus sp. | reverse complement strand
GGAGCCAAAATCTCAATCTTCGTCATATTCAAACAAGCTCTGCTGTACAGCACCATCGGTGACTGCGGTCTCATTGTGCTTTACCTTGCCTGTGGCTATGACGACCTTGTCACTGCCGTTTTCCCTGCTCACGGGAAAATTTTTTATCGCCTCAAGGCGGTTTTTCAATTTTTCGTTTTCAGCCTTAAGAGCGTCAATTTCCCTGTGCAACTCAACCACATTTTCAAGATACTCACTGATCTGAATTTTCACATCGCTAAGCTGCTCACGAAGCTTGTTTTCCTCATCGCAATAGTCAAGACTTGCGAGTATAGCCACGGAGTCCCTATCCAGTTGAGGGTTAGATGAGGCAATTGACCTCAGTCTTGTGTCAAGCTTTTCCGTGAGCTTTCTCATATATACTTCACTTTCGTCCGTAATAACGGTAAATCTTTTACCGCCTGCATAAATAACCTGTCTGCTCATAATATCACCCATTTTTTTACAATAATCTTCTTTCTATACATTATAATTAGATATACAAAAATAAAAAAGTAAAGTTCCTATATTGTAATCATTCTGTCTTTTTTGTTACCGAATAGTATCGGATTTTAAATTATTATTGAATTATCGGGAGAACTGTGGTAAAATATATTATATGTATGTATTATGGGAGGATGTATATGATAGCACCTTTTGATTCAAGAAACGAAAAATACCGCTCACCCTTTGGTGCAGTGGAGGAGGGAACGAGTATTCATTTTACGATCCGTGTCCCAAAGGACTTTCAGTGTTCTTATGCGGAGCTGGCTATCAAATCAGACGATGAGTATAACTGGGAGTATCACAAAATGTTCTGGTTCGGGACAGAGGACGACAGCTATGACCTCTGGGAATGTGACTTTACAGCTAACCGAGTGGGACTTTACTGGCACGGATTCAGACTCAGAACCCGCTACGGCGAGCGTTACATAATCAAAACCACCGTTGATGAAAAAAGCTACATCTCAGCAACACCGGGTAACGCATGGCAGATCACCTGCTACAAAAAGGGCTTTAAGACCCCTGAGTGGCCTGTAGGCGGAGTTATGTATCAGATCTTCCCCGACCGTTTTCATTTCAGCGGTGAAGAAAAGGAAACAGGACGCAAGGACATCACTATCATTGACGACTGGTACGGACTTCCTCAGTGGTGGCCTAACGAACACGGAGAGATCACCAATACCGACTTCTTTAAGGGAGATCTCAAGGGAATAACCCAAAAGCTTTCTTACCTCAAAGACCTTGGCGTGACCTGTATTTATCTTAATCCCATCTCAAAAGCCTACAGCAACCACCGCTACGACACAGGCGACTACAGCACAATAGACCCAATGCTCGGCACAGAGGACGATTTTAAAGAGCTGTGCCATGAAGCCTCAAAAATGGGTATACATATTATCAATGACGGTGTGTTCTCACACACGGGCTGTGACTCTCTGTACTTCAACCGCAACGGCAACTACGGTGACGGCGGTGCGTTCAGAGATCAGAAATCCCCGTTCTACAGCTGGTTCAAGTTCAATAACTGGCCCTATGAATACCACAGCTGGTGGGGATTTTACACCTTACCCGAGGTGCATGAAGAGGATCCCTCTTTCAATGAATACATTAACGGTGAAAACGGAATAGTAAGAAAATATATGCGACTGGGCAACTCCGGCTGGAGGCTTGACGTTGCAGACGAGCTTCCCGATGTCTTTATGCAGAACCTGAGAAAGGCTGTAAAAGCCGAAAACCCCGAGGGTTTTGTAATAGGCGAGGTGTGGGAGGACGCCTCCAACAAAGAGAGCTACGGTGCAAGACGAAGATTCCTCCTGGGCGATCAGCTTGACTCCGTTATGAACTATGTGTTCAGAAATGCAATTCTCGACTTCTGCCGAGGTGTTGACTCAAAATACGTTATCGACAAAATTATGTCGGTACTTGAAAACTACCCCAAGCCCGTCATCAGAGTGCTGATGAATCTGCTCTCCACCCACGACACCGAGCGTTTTCTCACGCTTGTGGCAGGTGAACCGCTGAACAACAGGGACAGAGCGTGGCAGGCAAAGACAAAGCTCACAGCCAAACAGAAGGAATACGGCATCAAGCTGATGAAGATAGCTTCTGCCATACAGTACACACTGCCAGGCTTCCCCTGCGTATATTACGGGGACGAAGCCGGTATGGAGGGCTACAAGGATCCGTTCAACCGCTGTGGCTTCCCCTGGGGAAAAGAAAATCAGGAGCTTGTTGAATGGCATACCAAGCTGGGTACGATGCGTTCACAGATATCTGCCCTCTGGGACGGCGAGTTCCAAAACGTATTCTCCAAGGGCAACATTCTCTCCTACCTGCGTCACGACAAGGAGAGTGGCATATACTGTGCCTTCAATATGGGCGAGGTGGACGTTATTATGGATATCCCAGCCGCCCTCAACTGCGGTAAACCACACATGGGCACAGAGATAATCAACGGCAGAGTAATAGTCCCTGCCAAGGGCTGTGCTTTTATTACAATGTGATTTCAAATATTGCAAAAGGATAAATCGAGATGGAGCTAATACAGAGTTTTTCGGTTGATCACACTCGGATCGTACCGGGAATTTTTACGAGCAGGGTCGATCATTTAGGTGGTTGTTCGGTTACTACTTATGATATCAGGCTTAAAAGACCCAACAGGGAGCCGGTCATTGATGTTGCTGCGATGCATTCGCTTGAACATATCATTGCAACCTATCTCCGCAACGACCCTGATTGGAAGGACAAGGTTATTTATTGGGGACCTATGGGGTGTCTTACCGGATTTTATCTCATACTTAAAGGAAGCCGTACTCCGCAGGAGCTTTATGACCTGATCCTCAATTCATTCCGGTCTGTAGACAAGGCGGAGTGTGTTCCCGGGGCAGGTGAAATCAACTGCGGTAATTATCTTATGCACAATTTGAGAATGGCTAAATGGTACGCAAATGAGTTTGTGGCATATCTTGAAGCAAACGAACAAAACAATGATATCTTTGAATATCCCAAGACAGAACGCCTTGTGACCGATGACGGACAGCAGTTTTTCGACTCATAAGGATTTGCAAATTTTAAAAAGGAGGTATGGTGACTATGTTAGGAAATTTCAGTTACAAAAATGCGACTAAGCTCTATTTCGGAGATGATTCTCTGAAATACCTGAACGAAGAGCTACCAAAGTACGGCAAGACAGTTCAGCTGATTTACGGTGGTGGCTCAGTCAAGAAAAACGGTATCTATGATGCCGTTGTCGATATCCTCAAAGCGAACGGCAAAACGATCGTTGAGGACAGCGGAGTTATGCCGAACCCGACCGTGGAAAAACTCCGTGAGGGTGTTCAGCTTGCACGTGAAAACAAGGTTGACTTTCTGCTCGCTATGGGCGGTGGCTCTTGCTGTGACTACGCAAAAGCTGTTTCGGTTTCGGTAAACTGCGATGACGACCCGTGGGAGAAATACTATATCCGCTTTGAAGAGCCGGATTGTGAGATACTTCCTGTCGGCTGTATTCTCACGATGGCAGGCACAGGCTCTGAGATGAACGCAGGTTCAGTTATCACAAATCACGAGCAAAAGCTGAAGATCGGTCATGTGTTCGGCGAAGAGGTTATGCCTAAATTCTCTATCCTGAACCCAAAATTCACTATGACACTGCCAAAGCGTCAGATGGTGTCGGGAATTTATGACATCTTCAATCACATCTGTGAGCAGTATTTTTCGGGAGAGGACGACAACACCTCCGACTATATAGCCGAAGCACTGATGAGATCGGTGATCCACAGCTCACTGATTGCCGTAGAAAACCCCGAGGACTACGAAGCCCGTTCCAACATTATGTGGACAGCGACTTGGGCACTCAACACCCTGATCTCCCGTGGCAAAACGACAGACTGGATGGTGCATATGCTGGGTCAGGCTGTCGGTGCAATTACCGATGCGACCCACGGTATGACCTTGGCGGCGGTATCTCTGCCGTACTACAGGCATATTATGCCATTCGGACTGAAAAAGTTTGTCCGCTTTGCTGTTGATGTTTGGAAAATCGATCCCACGGGCAAAACCGATGAAGAAATCGGAAACGAAGGCTTGCAGGCAATGGAAAGCTGGATGAAGCAGATCGGACTCACTATGAATATCACCGAGCTTGGTGCGGACGAAAGTATGATCGAAGCGATCACTGATGCGACAATTATCCTTGACGGTGGCTACAAAGAGCTGACACGTGATGAAGTAACGGAGATTCTCAGAGAGAGTCTATAAAATATTAACCCATAATTCAAGGACACCCGTAAAGACCCGTGAGGGCTTACAGGTGTCCTTTTTTTATACTTCAAAAATTACGAATGAGCTTGCACAGGTGGTGAGCTTTTTGTTTTGGAGCTTTGTTTTGCCGAAGGAATAGAGGGTAGCTTTTACTTCAAAGCCAAAATCTACAGTCTCATCCTTTGAGGACGGGTTGACAGCGATTATGTATTTGCCTCTTTTGAAGATGAACGGATATGCGTTCTTTTCTCCGTAAATCACTTCTATTTTGCCGTCGTTGCCCAGCTCCTTGTGCTGATGTCTGAGGGCTATCATATCGGTGACTGTCTTGTAAATTGAATTGGGGTCGGTGCTTTGGTTCTCGACTGTGGGGGCATCGGGAGCGTTGTCTACAGGCAGATAACATTCGTCTGCATCTGAGAAGCCGAGGTTCTTTGAGCTGTTCCACTGCATAGGGGTTCTTGAGCCTGTACGTGAAAAACCTCCCTCTTTGGAAACAAGATCTTTTTGATATCTCATTCCTATCTCATCTCCGTAATAGAGGAACGGAACTCCCGGCAGGGTAAAGAGGGTAGCAAATGCAAGCTTAATCGTTTCTTTATCTGCATAGTTGGTCATTCGGGGCATATCGTGGTTGTTGGTCATAAAGCAGATATAGCCGTTTTTGTGGGTGTCACGCAGATTCGGCATATACTCGTCAAGAAACGCAGTGATGTCACCCTTGCCGTTTTTGTGGAAGAAAGCACGGTTTTCTCCGTCTTTTACATAGCGGAAAAGTCTTGAATAGCCGTTTCCGTAATGGTCAAGGTAGAAATCCATATGGAAGCCTGCGTTGTTTATCGCTCTTTCGGGGTGACACCACTCGGCAACCAATGCAGCTTGGGGGTATTCCTCGTCCAGCATTTCACGCACATCACGCCATATTCTTGCAGTTGCGATCTTTTCTTCGTCATTTTTCACTAGGGAGTCTGCCATATCGACACGGAAGCCGTCCGCACCCTTGTCCAGCCAAAAACGCATAATATCCTTCATAGCCTCTGCTGTTGCCATTGCATCGGGATGGTCATACGGAAGCTGCCAGTCCGGGTGGGTGACCTTGTAAAAGCCATAGTTGAGTGCAGGCTGTGAGCTGAAATAATTCACAAGGTAGTTTCCGTCACGCTCGCAGATACCGCACATCAGACGGTATTCGGGCGGTGCCTCCCACACTGAATTTGTAAAGATGTAGCGGTTGGTGTACTCGTTTTTGGCAGCTTTCTTGCTCTCAAGAAACCAGGGGTTGGTTTCTGAGGTGTGACCCGGCACAAGGTCAAGTAGGATCTTGATGCCGATTTTGTGGGCTTCCTCAAACAGCCTGACCAGATCATCGTTTGTTCCGTAGCGTGGAGCTACCTTCTTGTAATTGCGGACGTCATAGCCTGCGTCCATAAACGGTGAATCATACACGGGATTGAGCCATATTGCATTGCAGCCCAGGTCTTTGACATAACCGAGCTTTTCTATGATGCCCTGAATATCGCCTATTCCGTCGCCGTTGGTGTCGTTGAAGGACTGGGGGTAGATCTCATAAAAAACGGCATCGCTTAACCATTTTGGCATAATATTACTTCCTTTCCAATTTATTGTATATAATTTGGTGTTTTATTTACTGGGGATAATTTTTAGTTGATACGGACTGCCTGTTGTCATACTATATATATAAAAGGGGGTTCGTTATGACTATTACCAGAATAAATGAAGATACCTTGATGTTTGAGCTGAAGCACGAGGAAGTACCTGTTCAGGACGAAGAGGCTTTGATATACTATGTGCTTGACCTCGCCGTAACTGCGGAAAAGCTGGATATAAAAAACAGTGCTGTTCTGTTGGAGCTGACACGCTCAGCCCACGGGCTGGTGTTTATGCTTACGGTCAGAAAAAAGCGAAAGCACTACAAAATACTCCGCAAAAACAGCACGGCTATATTTGGCTTTGAACGGCTTGACGATTTTTTGAGCTGTATATTTGCTATGTACAGGGCAAATATGAACTATCCCGAAAGCAGTACATACCTTATGAGCGACAGGTATTACCTCTGTGTCAAGGGTGTCGGCACAGGGGCTGAGGTGCTGATGTCACAGTACGGAGCACAGGTCGGCAATGCACGTATGTTTTTGAGCCGTCTTGCCGAGCACGGGAACCGCCTGACTGCTCAGAACTCCATCGCCTTAATTGCAGAGAGCTTTGAGCGATGAGATCGCCTGTGACGGGTCATCAGTCTTGAAAACAGCCGTTCCCGCAACGCAGACATCAACTCCTGCTTCATAAGCCTGCTTTATGGTATTTTCGCCTATGCCACCGTCAACCTCTATCAGCAGATGAGGGTTGACGGTTTTTGCTTTTTCTTTGATCTCTTTGACCTTTGGAAGCATATCAGCCATAAAGGACTGACCGCCAAAGCCCGGTTCAACTGTCATCACCAGCACCATATACAGGTCTTTCAGGTAGGGAAAAACCGCCTGTGCCGGTGTATCGGGCTTTATCACAAGACCCGGTTTTACGCCGAATGAGCTAATTTTGTCTATTGTTTTTTGTGCATCGCTGTCGCTTTCAATATGAAAGGTAATGATATCGGCTCCTGCTTTCGCAAAGTCCTCTATGTATCTGAGCGGTTCGGATATCATCAGATGAACGTCAAACGGCTTTTTGGTGAAGGGGCGAATGGCTTTGATAACGGGAGCTCCAAAGGTTATGTTGGGTACAAAATGACCGTCCATAACATCAAGGTGCATAAGGTCTGCCCCTGCTTTGTCTATTTTTATGATTTCCCGACCCATTGCGGAAAAATCACTGCTCAAAAGAGATGGTGCTATTAACATAATGATACCTCACGGTTTTTTGATAATTGAAATCAGTATGGAGGCAGTACCCCAGAGAACTGAATAAATAAGTACGGGGACAGTGCCAAGTATGCTCATTCCGCTGTAGAGAGTGATGACGGACATAATAAGTATTCCCAAAACAACACCGATGACCTGTATCATAACGGAGATGCTGATGTTTGTCTTTAGGCGGACACAGCCCGATAATGCCCGTGCAAGCTGTGTAAAACGTCCCCGTGTGGCGAGGTATGCCCTTGAACGCTCTTGAAAAGCAGAGGTCACCTCTTTGCAAACATTGCCAAGTCCCGTTGGCAAGACCTTGACACTGCGGTAGAAAACTCCGAAGTCCTCGGAAAGCTGTTCCGATGTGATGTTGCAGTCACACGTGCTGACAAGTATGCTTATGCCGTTTTGCTCTGCACGCTGAAGTTCTTTCGCTATTTCCACATTCGGGCGGTAGGTTGTTACCATCATTGCCGTAAGCAGACCGCCGAGTGCAAGAAAGGTTATCTGCTTGTGCTGACGGCGGTATGTATCCTCAAAGTCTATCTCAGGGATATCGATGCTGTATTTTTTCATAAGGTCACGGCTGCCCACAAGTATGCGTTCTCCGTTTACCCAGCCTACAAGACCCAGCTGATCTTCATACATAACAGACTCTACATCAGGCAGTGCGGAGCGACTCTCCTGCATCGCTTCATCAAAAACGGGGGCAAGAGGACTTTTTACCTCTTTAAGCACCGCAGCCGCCGCAAGACAGGCAGAATCGAGCCGTTTGTCATTGAAGGACTTTATTCCGTTGAGTACCACCGAGCCCTCGGGATAAAGCTCCTCTGAGTCTACCATAATGGCAGTGGTATCGCAGAACTGCTTGACAGCCTGAAAACCACTGAGCATTGCACCACGCTTCAAAAGCTTTTTGCAAAAGCCCTTCATCGGGATATTTGCCGCCATTATGCAGCAGATAGGCATACTCACCGCAGACATCAGCGAAAAAGCAGCTATGCCTCCAACGACTGTATTTGCAGTCACACCGTAGAGTATGGCTACAG
Source organism: uncultured Ruminococcus sp. (assembly GCA_902772755.1). Taxonomy (GTDB): domain Bacteria; phylum Bacillota; class Clostridia; order Oscillospirales; family Acutalibacteraceae; genus Ruminococcoides. The sequence continues at coordinate 6,249 of CACYCD010000088.1, read as the reverse complement.
CCAGCGAGCAGGCAGTTGTAAATGGTGCCAGCTTTCCTGCGGCTTCCTCCGATGGGTCTGGGGCATAGGAGAGCTGTAAAAAGTTTGTAAGGAAGTCCGTCTTGTGCTGATAGGCAATTATCGGTTTTTCGACTACAGTGCCACTCATCATTGACGCTGCGATCGTTTCATCTGTGTATATCTTTGCTGCTTTCAAACGCTTGTTGTTTATCATAAAACGGAAATTTTTATCAATTCGGCGTACCATTATCAGCTTGCCGAAGGCATTGCACAGCAAGCCGAGAAGCACAGGCACGCTGTAGTAGCTGTATGAGCCGTTGAAAAACTCACTGTTGGCAAAAAGTGCAGCTGTACCTGCCACAACAGAACCCACCGAGGCAACGGCAACGGCAGTGTCGGAGTTACCTCTAAAGCGTTTTAACACGCTGAGTCCGTTCAGCACAGTAACCTTGGAGATGAATACGCCTGCGACTATAAACAGCAGATTAAGTCCTGCAAAGACAATGGGCGTTACACCGTTTGACACTGCAACGGAGTGAGGAACTGAGCTTTGTATAACCGTAAGTGCCGCAGTGATGATCGTGATAAGCAACAGTGCCATATTTCTGAAACGCAGTTGTCTGAGGTTATCGCTGATCTCGTGGGCTGCATTGCGGGCATCCTCACGGTCATCATAATCGTCAACCGTCCGAACTGTTTCCGAGGTGGTCTGTGTTTCATACCGCTCACCATCGGGATTTGCCGAGAAAAAGTCCATCAGTCCGCTGATAAAGCTCTTTTTCAAGTTCCTGACAGTGCGAATTTCCTCGGTCACCACTGTTTCTACAGGGTGATAGGTAGCTGATATCTCGGGATTTTTACTTTTGAGATACTCTTCGTACTCCTGACGAACTACTACCGAGAATTTTCCTGCGTTGACACGCAGCTTGCTGTGACGATTTTCGGGCGTATAGACCGGAACACGTGATCCCTGTGTGGCAGTCTGCACGGCGGAGGAGGTGTCCGGAGTGTTGTCCTGTACCTCTGTTACGATGCTGTCCTGAGCTTTCGGCTCATCGGCTTCCTGCACAGAGGGCTGATCGACAACATGGCTCAAAGCTTCCTTCTCTGTGGTCAGTGTAACATCTGCACCGACCTCGGGATCAAAGTCAGCGATATCAACGTCTATCGCATCAATATCTTCAACTATGATCGGCTTTATGTCAAATTGCGGTACACTTTCTATTATATCCTCGGCAACACGTCCTCCGACGTTTTCGCCGCCGAGCTGAATATTTTTCTCAAATTCAACAGGTGCTTCAAATTTTGCGATATCCTCGGCAGGGATATCAGCTTGTTCGGGCTGTTCGGCTTGTTCGGGTGTCGGTGGTTCTTCCTGTGTCTGTACCGGCTTTGGAGCCGGCTCTTCCTTCACAGCCTCGTCAATTGAGGTGTTCGCTTCCCTTATGGCAGCTATAAGTCTTTCACCTGTTATTTCATCATTGCTTTCGGTATTGTTGCTTCTTCTTTTTCTGTGTTCCCCTGTAGGGATATCGGACTCAGGCTCATCTTCGGCACGGGGTTCATCCTTTGCCATTATCGTTCGGTATTCGGGAAGATCCTTCTCCTCATTTGTAACGGTGCCGTCTCCGTCACCCATTCTCTCCATACTGACAACGGCATTCATCGTTGTACCCAGCTTTTCACCGACAATGAGGTTGTCCTCGTTTTTTATGCAGGTGTCTTCGTCATCATCTTCAACAGGTGCAAAGCGGTAGAACATACTTTTGAGGTCGAGCTGTTCAAGCTCGTTATCCTCCTGCTTTACATTCTGTTCGGAGGTATTTTCGGTTGAGGGAGTATCGTTTTTCCGAAAACCAGACTTCTTAAATATCATAACAATCTACCTTTTCCGTTATCGCTTTGAGGCGATCTCATACATTAGTATTCCTCCTGCTACGGAGGCATTCAGCGAGTTTATCCTGCCCTTCATCGGCAGAGAAACGACAACATCGCACTTTTTCAGAACCAGCGGAGCTATGCCCTTGCCTTCGTTGCCTATCACCAAGGCACAGGCAGGGGAGTAATCGACGGTTTTGTAATCCTCTCCCTCCATATCTGCGGCATATATCCACAAGCCACGCTCCTTGAGACGGTCTATTTCTGCCGATATATTCGTAACACGGGCAACGGGCATATATTCAAGAGCTCCTGCGGAGGTCTTTTCAACAGTGTAGGAAAGTCCTGCACTGCGTCTTTCGGGAATTATGACGCCGTGTGCTCCTGCACATTCTGCGGTGCGGATTATCGCCCCCAGATTGTGGGCATCTTCTATTCTGTCAAGTATTATGATAAAGGGCTGTTCACCCTTTTCTTCTGCATTTTGGAATATATCGTCAACTGTGCTGTATTCCTTTACTGCACAGCGTGCGGCAACACCCTGATGACTGACACCGCCTGCCAGAAAATCCAGCTTCTTGCGGTCAACCTCTTTTACGGGAATGTTTTTCTTTTTTGCCTTGGCGATAATGGCAACAATGCTTCCGCTGCGTTCTCCCTTGGCAACAAGTACAGCCTCTATAGCCCTGCCGCTGCGAAGTGCCTCGGCAACCGGATTTCTGCCTGCTATAATATCGCTGTGTTCCTGACGTTTTTCTTCCATAATAAAACACCCTCTATGGTATATATTATAAGTATACCATAACAGGGCGTTTATTAAAAGTCTTTATTTGAAATTTATGAGAAAATTTATCTTTATGGCAGTGTTATCTGTCCACCATACGGATGTACTCTCGGTGCTCGTGTACGTTCTGGTAGGCAGGGCGAATGATCTTGCTGGGGTTGACAAGCTCCTCTATTCTGTGGGCACTCCAGCCACTCACTCTGGCTATGGCAAACAAGGGTGTGTACAGCTTGGTGGGAAGATCCAGCATACTGTAAACAAAACCACTGTAAAAGTCAACATTGGCAGAGATCTTTTTGTCGGTCTTTCGTCTTGCCATAATAAGCTCTGCCGCAATTTCTTCAACATTGGTGTAAAGCTTGTACTCGGCAGTCCTGCCCTTTTCCTCGGAGAGGGATTTTACAAAACGCTTGAATACCCTTGCTCTCGGGTCGGAAATGGTGTAGATGGCATGACCCATACCGTAGATAAGTCCCGAGCCGTCAAACGCTTCTTTGTCAAGGATCTTTGTCAGAACTTCTCTTATCTTGTCTTTGTCGTTGCAGTCCTGAACCTCACTTTTGATGTAGTTGAACATCTTTACGACCTTAATGTTTGCACCGCCGTGCTTTGGTCCCTTGAGCGAGCAAAGTGCTGCGGCAATTGCCGAGTATGTGTCGGTGCCGGAGGAGGTGACAACATGGGTGGTAAAGGTAGAGTTATTTCCACCGCCATGCTCTGCGTGAAGCACCAGTGCCATATCAAGCAGCTTTGCCTCCAGCTTGGTATAGTTACAGTCCGGGCGAAGCATGTGCAGGATATTCTCTGCGGTGGACAGGTTCTTTTCGGGTGAATGGATGTACAGACTCTGCTTATTGTGGAAGTAGTTGAAAGCCTGATAACTGTAAACAGCCAGTATCGGGAAAAGGGCAATCAGCTGCAGGCACTGTCTTAATACATTTGCCGGGGAGGTATCCTCGGCTTTTGCATCATAGCCATAGAGTGTCAGAACTTCCCTTGAAAGAGCGTTCATAATGTTTCTGGAGGGTGCCTTCATAATAATATCACGCACAAAGGTGTTGGGCAGAGTCCTGTAGTCACCGAGCAGTCTGTTAAAATCTATGAACTCCTGTTCATTAGGCAGATTGCCTGTTAAAAGCAGGTAGGTGATCTCTTCAAAGCCGTAGTTCTCGTCACGGATAAAGCCACGCACCAGATCTTCTATGTTGTAGCCCCTATAAAACAGCTTGCCGGGTATGGATATTCTTTCGCCGTTTTTGTGGGTAACGGAGGTCACCTCTGAGATCTCCGTAAGTCCCGTCAGTACACCCTTGCCGTTGGAGTCACGAAGTCCCCTTTTCACGTCAAACTTTGAGTACAGTGCAGGGTCAATGATGTTGTTTTTGATACAGATCTCACTAAGCTTCTGAACCTCGGGTGTGATCTCGCTGAATTTAAACAATAGTATCACTTCCTTTTTCTTAACGATACTGCACAAAAATGCAATATTAATTTTGTGAGAAATAACTTATATTTTGAAAATATACAATTATTATACCATAAATACATAAAAATAGCAATAGACAATATCTATGGATTTGTTTAAAACAATATAAAAAACCTGTTATGCGACGATCTTTGTAGATAAGATAAAGATCACTTCATAACAGGTTTTTAATAAAGCTTTAATAATTCTCTGCGTTGATCTCAAAATAGCTTTGGGGGTGGTTGCAGGTGGGGCAGACTTCGGGGGCTTTGGTGCCTACTACGATATGACCGCAGTTACGGCATTCCCAAACCTTGACCTCGCTCTTCTCAAACACCTGTGCAGTCTCTACATTTTTGAGCAGGGCACGGTAACGCTCCTCATGGTGCTTTTCAATGGCTGCCACCAAACGGAATTTTTGTGCAAGGTCGGCAAAGCCCTCTTCTTCTGCGGTCTTTGCAAAGCCTTCATACATATCCGTCCACTCGTAGTTCTCACCCTCGGCGGCTGACTGCAGGTTCTCGGCAGTTGTACCGATTCCGTTCAGCTCCTTGAACCACATTTTTGCATGCTCTTTTTCATTGTCGGCTGTCTTTTGGAAGAGTGCAGCTATCTGCTCAAAGCCCTCTTTTTTTGCTTTTGAAGCAAAATAGGTGTACTTGTTGCGTGCCTCGGACTCTCCCGAAAATGCCGCACGTAAATTCTGCTCCGTCTTTGTACCATTATATTTGTTTTCTGCCATACTAAAAACTCCTTTTCGATAATAGTATTTTCATTTGATATTATAATATTCAATTGATTTTTTGTCAATCAGATATCATATTTTTTGCAGACCCGTTTTATTTTTTTGCCGAGCGGACGTGCGAGTATCAGCAGGAATACCACGTTTGATACGCAGTAGATAGCCGTAACAGGCAGAGCGGAGAGTATATTTGCCCAAAATCTTGTTGCATTGAAGCTCCCGTCCCACCAGAGAGTTGTCCAAATATCGAGAATCACCGAATAAAAGCCTCCCGATATGAAGCCAAATCCCACAAGCAACATCAGGCTTTTTTCAAACTTATTTGCCAGCAGACCTGCCACAAGTCCGATAAGACCCCACGCAAGCATTTGAAACGGAGTCCAAGGTCCCTGACCAAAGTAAAAGTTTGATATCAGTGCAGAGAACGCTCCGCATATAAATCCGCACTCATAACCCAGATAGATGCCACAGATAATTACGATCGCTGTAACGGGCTTGAAGTGCGGAAGCCACGCAAAAACAAACCGTCCTGCCACCGATAAGGCAGTCATCACAGACAGCAGTACGACCCTTGCGGCAGGGTGACGGTTTTTTTCAAATCTGTAAAACATCGGAACAAGGGCAGCCACTGCGACACACAGCGAAATAAACGCATACGCCCTGTCGGTGAAGAGGACTATTCCCGCCAAAACGATCAGCGGAACAAAAACACAAAATATCGTCAGTTTAAGCTTTTCATTCATTAGCTTCCTGCCTTCTTATCTCATCTGTTACCTGCTGTGCTGTGACAGCGTTTACAAATCTTCCCCTTGCGATTCTGGAGGCTGCTGTGGTGTAATAGTCGTTTACCGAAAAAAATTCCTGCGGTACAGCGACCGTCAGCAGTTCACCGTCAAAAAACAGACCGCATCTGTCAGCATATTCAGCTGCAAACTCAACATCATGCGTAACCGTCAGAACAGTTATGCCGGCGGATCTCAGTTCTGAAATGATTTTTCCCAAGGAAATCTTGTTTTCTGCGTCCAAACCCTTTGCAGGCTCGTCCATCAGGATAATATCGGGCTTTGACAGCAGCAGCTTTGCCAATGCACACCGCTGAAGCTCGCCCATACTGATATCATACGGGTGACGAGAAAGCAGGTGTGCTATACCCAGCTTTTGTGCTGTGCGGTTTATTTCTTCTGCGGAAGCAAAATTCGAAAGATCCTCCCCCACCGTATCGGCTATCAACATCACCTCCGGGGACTGCGGAAGCAGAGATATCCTTTTCTTCTCCTTTTTTATCCTGCCCCTCTGACATTTAAGACTTCCTGCTATGAGCTTCAACAGAGTAGTTTTGCCCGACCCGTTTGCACCCAGCAGGCAAAAATGCTCTCCCTC
>CACYCD010000087.1 GCA_902772755.1 uncultured Ruminococcus sp. | reverse complement strand
ATGCCGAACAAATCTGAAGTCGGGTATGCGGATTATGTGCTTTACAGCAATGATGGCCGGGCGCTGGCAGTAATTGAAGCAAAACGTACGTGTGTTGATGTGGCAAAAGGCAGACAGCAGGCAAAGCTCTATGCTGATATTCTTGAAAAACAGTGCGGTCGCAGACCCGTGATCTTTATTTCAAACGGCTTTGATACACGTATTATTGATAATTTCTACCCCGAACGCAAGGTTTCCTCAGTGTATTCCAAGCGTGATCTTGAAAAGCTGTTCAATCTTCATTCCATGCGAAAAAGCCTTGATAATGCAGAGGTAAAAAAGAATATTGCAGGTCGGTATTATCAAGAGGGTGCAATAAAGGCTGTATGTGACACACTCGACAGCAAAAACCGCCGAAAAGCACTTCTTGTCATGGCAACAGGTTCGGGCAAAACAAGAACGGTAATAGGACTCTGTGATGTTCTTCTCACTCACAGCTGGGTGAAAAATATTCTTTTCCTTGCCGACAGAAATTCTCTTGTTACACAGGCAAAACGAAGCTTTGTCAATCTACTGCCTGACTTGTCCGTAACAAATCTCTGCGAGGAAAAGGACAACTACACTGCTCACTGTGTATTTTCTACCTATCAGACAATGATGAATGTCATTGACACCGCAAAAGACGATCAGGGAAAGCTGTTCACAGTGGGACATTTTGACCTTGTTATTTGCGACGAGGCACACCGTTCTATTTATAACAAATACCGTGATATATTCAATTACTTTGATGCTCCGCTTGTCGGTCTGACAGCTACACCGAAGGATGATATTGATAAAAATACCTATGGGATCTTTGAACTGCGTGACGGCGAGCCTACCTACGGCTATGAGCTGGCACAGGCTGTAAAAGACGGCTATCTGGTAGATTTCATTTCAGTAGAAACAAAGCTGAAATTCATCGAGCAGGGAATCATATATGACGAGCTTTCAGATGAGGATAAACAAGCGTATGAGGATACCTTTGAGGACGAAAACGGCAAGCTGCCGGAAAGTATCTCCTCCTCAGCAATAAATGAATGGATATTCAATAAAGACACAATTCGTCAGGTATTGCATATACTGATGGAAAAAGGTCTGAAAATCGACTACGGCGAAAAAATAGGCAAGACTATTATTTTTGCAAAAAACCATACTCATGCAGAAAAAATACTTGAAATATTCGGAGAGGAATATCCGCATCTGACAAACTACGCAAAGGTCATAGACAATTACCTCAACTACGCCCAGAGTGCCATTGATGAATTTTCCGACCCGAAACAGCTGCCGCAGATAGCGATTTCCGTCGATATGCTTGATACGGGTATTGATGTTCCGGAAGTGTTGAATCTGGTATTTTTCAAAAAAGTTATGAGCAAGGCGAAATTCTGGCAGATGATAGGACGTGGCACACGCCTCTGCCCTGCCCTGCTGGACGGCAAGGATAAGGAAAAATTCTATATCTTTGATTTCTGCAATAACTTTGAGTTTTTCCGTATAAACAAGGGAAAACCCACAACCTCAACAATAGCCCTGCAGGGTGCAATATTCTATCTTAAAGCACAGATAGCTTTCAAGCTTCAAGATTTGGCATATCAGACAGCAGAGCTGACAGAGTTCCGTCAGACGCTTATTGATGATATGGTTCGGAAGGTGCGTGAGCTGAACAGGGAGAATTTTGCCGTCCGCCAACATCTGAAATATGTTGAAATATATTCAGATCCCGACAACTATAAAATCCTAACTTATGAAGATACGTTATTGATGGGACAGGAGCTTGCAAGACTTATTCTACCCGATGAAGCCGATGCAAAGGCTGTGCGATTTGATGCACTTATGTACGGAATAGAACTGGCTTTCCTTGCAGGAAAAAAATACGGACGATACCGCAGTGATCTTTTCAAAAAGGTCAAGGCGATTTCCGAGGTAGCTAACATTCCCGAAATTATGGCACAATCCGAGCTTATCGACAAGATACTTCATTCGGATTATT